>CAMWRW010000015.1 GCA_947176755.1 uncultured Porphyromonadaceae bacterium | reverse complement strand
GCATGGGGTCGCGGGTTCGAGTCCCGTCCGCACCGCCGAGGAGAGAGGAAGAGCAACAGTGTAAACTTAGGTTTCCTGTTGCTCTTTTTCGTTTCCGGAGTTATCTGATTCGCCCGCTATATGAAATTTCTTATCCTCAACGGCCCTAACCTCAATATGCTTGGTCGACGCGACCCTTCCCTTTATGGCTCGGAATCCCTCCCGCAGCTCCTCGGACGGATCCGCCAAACTTTCCCACACATTGAGTTTGAAGATTACCAAAGCAACCATGAGGGATGCCTGATCGACCGAATTCAGGATGCCTGGGCCGGACCGATGCCCGCCGACGCCGTCGTTATCAATCCCGGGGCCCTCGCACATTATTCCCACGCTCTCGCCGACGCCCTCCGAGACTGTCCGCTCCCAAAGGCCGAGGTCCACATCTCCGACATTTCTTCACGCGAACCTTTCCGACGCATTTCCGTGACTGCCCCCGCTGCAGATTTCTTCATCTCCGGCAAAGGCCCGCAAGGTTATTTCCTCGCCATCGAACGCCTCGCCGAATTTCTATCCTCACGCAAATAATCTTCCCTGTCATGGACTCCCTGCTCGAAGAATATATCCTCCAACATATCGACCCCCAACCCGAAAATCTCCGACAACTCGACCGTCGGACTAACCTTCACCTCCTGAACGGCAGAATGTGTTCGGGCCATCTTCAGGGCCGTCTGCTGAAGATGCTCGTTGCCATGATTCGCCCGACGCGAGTGCTCGAACTGGGCACGTTCTCGGGTTATTCCGCCCTCTGCATCGCCGAAGGACTCCCTCCCGAGGGCTCCGTGACTACTCTTGAGGCTAACGACGAACTCGAAGACTTTATCCGCCGCGCTTTGGCCGAGTCTCCCTTCGGAGAGCGCGTAACCCCTCATTTCGGCCCTGCGCTCGACTGCATGAGCAAGTTTCCCGCAGAGCACTTCGACCTCATTTTCATCGACGCCGACAAACGGGAATATACCGAATATTATGAAGCAGCCCTCCCTCTCCTGCGCCCGGGAGGTTTCATAATCGCCGACAACACTCTCTGGGACGGACATGTGGTCGAGTCCGACCGATCCGACCCGCAGACCCGCGGAATTATCCGCTTCAATGACATCGTGGCCGCCGATCCTCGCGTCGAAAAGGTAATTATCCCTCTCCGCGACGGCTTGACTATCATCCGCAAACTCTGACTCCTCCCCCTTCTTAGAACTTTCATCCCTCTCTTCACGTTCTATTATCGAACATCTGATTTAGAACTATTGAAAAAAATTCATTACTATGGAAGGTAAACGTCAAGCCAAGATATCACGTCTCATCCAAAAGGAACTTAGCGAAATTTTCCGTCGTCAGACGGCTGCCCTCGGCGGAGTGCTCGTCTCGGTCAGCACGGTCCGCGTCTCTCCCGACCTGAGCATTGCCAAGGTCTACCTCAGCATTTTCCCGCCCGAAAAGAGCGCGGAAATCCTGGAGAATATCAAAAAACAGCAGAAGACTGTCCGCTATGAGCTGGCGGCCGCCGTCAAGGACACTCTCCGGAAATGCCCGGAGCTCGCTTTCTACCTCGACGATTCTCTCGACTATGTAGAAAACATCGACCGTCTTCTCTCCGAGAAATGATGAAATGACATTTCCCCTTACGGCCCGGATCGCCTGGCGCTTCCTGCGGTCGAAAAAGAAACATAGCGCCGTGAGCGCAATTGCGATGGTGTCGGTGGCAGGCATGGCCGTGGCCACTGCCGCCATCGTGTGCGTTCTGTCGGTGTTCAACGGCTTCAGCAGTGTCATCGGCGACCGCCTCGACACGCTCGCCCCCGACCTCGCCATCCTTCCCCTCAAAGGGAAGGCTTTCCCGGGGGCCGATTCTCTGGCAGCCTCTCTCAAAAAATTTCCTGAAATCCGTGTCGCCTCCCCGACACTCTCCGACAATGCCCTCGCTCTGATCGACGGCCGCGAGATGCCCGTCGTTCTCAAGGGGGTCGACCCGGAGGCGTGGCGGGCCACGGTCCTGGTCGACTCGGTAGTGCTTCCCGACGACGGCGGTCGATTCCTCGCCAACGATGCCCTACGCGAGGCGGTAGCCGCGGTCGGAGTCGCCGCCAGAATAGGAGCCTTCCCCGGCCGGAGCTGTTTCGTGTTCGTGCCCAAGCGCAAGGGTAAGGTCAACATGGCTAACCCAGCCGCCTCTTTCCTCTCCGATTCGCTGGAACTGACCGGCGTCTTCCGCACTGATCAGGCTCTCTACGACGAAAACCTTCTCATCACCGACCTCCCGACCGCCCGGCGACTCTTCGACCGCCCCGGCGAGGCTTCTGCAATTGAAATCCGACTCTTCCCGGGCGCCGACCCCGACAAAACCGCCGATAAAATCAACAGCCTCCTCGGGCCCGACCTGACGACAAAGACCCGGTTCCGAATGCAGGAGATGAATTTCAGAATGGTGAAGATTGAGAAATGGGTCTCGTTTCTCCTTCTCTTCTTCATCCTCCTGACCGCCTCCTTCAACATCATATCCACAATGTCGATGCTCACCCTCGAGAAACGCCGGGCGCTCCATACACTCCGAGCTCTCGGTCTGACCCGTCGCCGCGTCGGAAGAGTCTTCTTCTGGGAAAGCATCTATGTCGGAGCAATCGGCGGAGGAGCCGGAATCATCGCAGGAGTTCTTCTTTCTCTCGGCCAGCAGAAATTCGGATGGATACGCCTCGCGGCCGGCGGACAAGACTCCCTGCCGTATCCCGTAAAAGTCATCCCCTCCGACATCCTCGTCACAATCCTCCCCGTGGCCGCCATCGCTCTCGCCTCGGCATTCATCACAGCCGCATATTCGCGCTCCCTGATAAACAAGAAATTTTAGACCCTCTCTTGCATTTCTCAAAATTATAAGATAAATTTGCATATTGTTGGGCAACTGAATGCCCATGCAATGATTAATTCTTGCCGTCTCTCTCCTCCAACGGCAGCAACCTTAAAACCGAAATGAAAGAACCGAAACCCGATAAAATCGACAATCTTGACCGGAATATTCTAAACATCATCATGGGGAATGCCCGGACGCCTTCCAAGGAAGTGGCCGAAATGTGCGGCGTCTCCCGAGCCGCTGTCCACCAGCGCGTCCAGAAGCTCATGGACCTCGACATTATCACCGGCTCCGGATATTCCGTCAATCCCCACAAACTCGGGTTTGACACTTGCACTTTCATCGGGGTCAAACTTGAACGCGGCTCCCTATACCGCGAAGTCGCCCGCGAACTGGAAAATATTCCCGAAGTCGTTGAATGCAACTTCACAACAGGTCCTTACTCGATGCTCATCAAGGTTTATGCCCGCGATAACCGCGACCTCATGAACCTCCTCAACAACCGAATCCAGCACATTCACGGCGTCACCGAGACAGAAACCATGATCGTCCTCGAACAGACCATGGACCGCCACATAATGATTCCTCTCGACTTCTCCCGCCGAAACGCTCAAAATCTGAAAAAGAATTCCCGCTGATGAATAAAAAGCATCTCTATCCCATTCTGGCCACCGCTTTCTTAGCGTTAGTGGCCATTGTTTTTTTCTTTCCCGACGATATCGAAGGCCGCTCGCTCGTGCAACACGACATGATGCAGGGGCTCGCTAACGGTCAGGAAGCGAAAGCCTACTTTGAAGAGACCGGAGAAACAACCCGCTGGACCGACTCTCTTTTCGGAGGAATGCCCAATTTCCAGATAGCTCCTTCCTACAAGGCCAACTCCCTGCTCGGGTGGATCGGCGGGGCTTTCATGCTCTGGCTGCCATCCCCGGCCGGCCTTCTTTTCGCCATGATGTTCGGGTTCTTCATAATGGGCCTCTGCATGAAGCTCCGCTGGCCCGAAGCCCTCTTCGGCGCTATCGCCTGGGGATTCTCCTCCTATTTCATAATCATCATCGGAGCGGGACACATCTGGAAATTCGTAACCCTCGCCTACATCCCTCCGACAATCGGAGGTCTTGCCCTCCTATACCGCCGGAAATACCTTGCCGGAACGGCCCTCACCGCTCTCTTCGGAGCCCTCCAGCTCCAGAGCAACCATCCTCAGATGACATATTATTTCCTGTTCGTCGTGCTCGCCCTGCTGATCGCATGGCTCGTCGTCGCTATCAGGAAGAAGGCCCTCCGTCAATGGCTCATCGCTCTCGGATGCACTCTCGGCGCCGGCCTGCTCGCCGTCGGAGCAAACTCCGCAAGCCTTTACAACACTTACGAATATTCCAAAGAGACCGTGCGCGGACGCGCAACGTTTCTATCCGATCCTAACGCCCCCGATCGGCCCGCAGGGATGGACCGCAACGCGATCACGGCCTGGAGCTACGGCCTCGACGAGACTTTCTCTCTCCTCCTCCCCAATGTCAAGGGGGGAGCGACTATCAAGCCCGTAGCCGGCGAAAACCGTCTCCTCTCCGCCGCTGAAACGGATAAGGCCGAAGAGCTAAACCTCTCGCCGGAGGAACACCAATTCCTCTATCAGTTCCCCCAATATTTCGGCGACCAGCCGATGACCAACGGCCCGGTATATGTCGGGGCCTTCGTCCTTCTGCTCGCTCTGCTTGCCCTCTTCATCGTCCCCGGACCTGTGAAATGGGCCCTGTTCGCCGTCTCGATCCTCGGAATTTTCATGGCTTGGGGACACAACTTCCCGGCCTTCACAAATTTCATGATCGACAGCTTCCCCGGCTACAATAAATTCCGGGCTGTCTCGTCGGCTCTCGTAATCGTTGAATTCACGATTCCGCTGCTCGCCGCCCTCGCTATCCGCCGATTGATCAGGCATCGCGAGGATATCATCCGCAATCCCTGGCCTCTCTACATCATCTTCGGCCTCGGCGCTCTCACCTGCCTCGCCGCCTGGATTTCTCCCTCCATCTTCGGCGACGGTTTCTCAGCCTCGGAAACCGAAAGCCTCCAACAAGCCGGAGCTTTCGCCAATCCGGCCTATTACAACGTGATCGACGGCATCCGCAAATCAAGGCTATCCCTCGTCAGCTCCGACGGTCTGCGCTCTTTCCTCTTCATCGCCATGGCCTTCTCCCTGATTTGGCTCTGGTTGAAGGGGAATCTGCGAAACGCCACGGTCTTTACCTGCGCCCTCTCTGCCGTCGCACTCCTCGACCTTTTTGCCGTCGACAAGCGCTATGTCAACTCCGACAACTTCGCCGAACCCGCACTCGCCGCTTCAATCGAAATGACCCCTGCCGACGAAGCTATCCTGAAAGACAAGTCACATTACCGCGTCATGGATCTCGACGGAATGGGGTCAGCCCGGTCCTCTTATTTCCACAATACGGTCGGCGGCTATCACGCCGCGAAGCTCACTCGCTATAACGACCTTCTCGACCATCAGATCATGAAAGGGAATCCGGGCGTGATCAATATGCTTAACGTCAAATATTTCATGAGCGGCGACCAATATGAGCTAAACCCCGACGCCAATGGCCCGGCATGGCTCGTGAGCCGCATCGATTATGTCGCCGACGACAATCAGGAGATGGCTGCGCTCGACTCCCTCGACACACGCCATGCCGCCGTGGCTGCCGAATCCTTCCGACCTCTGCTCGGCACGCCCTCTCCGCTGCAGCCCGGCGACACGATTTCCTTGGTTTCCTACGCTCCGAACCGGATCAAATATGCCTCCGCAACATCAGGCGAGGCTGTGGCCCTCTTCAGCGAGATTTTCTTCCCCTGGGGCTGGAAGGCCTCGGTCGACGGCAAACCTGTCGAGATTGCCCGCGCCGATTATACTCTCCGCGCGCTCCGTCTCCCGGCCGGCCGACATGAGATCACATTCGAATTCGATCCTCAGTCGATAAAAGTCACCGATTCGATTGGCGTGGCCTCGGTCGTGATCATCTACCTGCTCTGCGGGGGCGCCATCATAGTGGCCCTGCTGCGATTCCGCCGCAAACGCGACCCTAAGACCGCCGACTGATGGAAATCTTCCGACGCTATCTCCGCTGGCGGCATTCGAGAGGTTTCGGAGTCCATTCTCCCTACGCTTTCCGGATTATCGAGCGTGTGATCCGTCCCGGAGGGGCGGCTCGCTACGGCGATGCCCGGATCCGCTATGCCATGCAGGGGGCGCCCCGCCGCTGGGGAAACTATGCCAGGATGCTGCTCCGCCTCGTCGGCGAGCTCCGGCCGGCCTCCGTGTTCATCCCCACCGATGTCCATGCCGTATTCATCACGGCCCTCAATGCCGCCTCAACCCGAACTCCTATAATCCGCGAACCCGGTCGCGCCCGCGAAGCCGAACTGATCTGCTCCACTGACTCCCGGCTCCCTCTTGACGTTGTTCTCGAGGCAATCCGACGCCCCTCGACGGCTGTAGCCCTTATTGACCTGCCCGAGGAATGGATTAGGCAGATAGCCCGGGAACTCCCGGAAGGAGTCGTGTTCCAAGGCCGGGATTCCATCATCGCGATCCATCGCCCGCAGACGGCAAAGGTGGTCTATACTGTCAATCTATGAGCCGTCCTCTTAAGCCCGCCCGCGAAATCGCCGCCGACTTCAGCCGCTTCCTGATTCTGGAACGCGGCCTGTCGGCCAATTCCGCAGAGGCTTATTCAGTCGATGTCGGTCATCTTTGCGAATATGCCGATATGCGCGATGTCCATCCGGCCCTGTTGACTGATGACGACCTCCATAATTTCATCTGCACGCTCGTCGACATCGGCCTGCAACCCCGCTCGCAGGCAAGACTGCTCTCCGGAATCCGATCGTTCTACAAATTCATGCGCATGGAGGGTTATATCGACGCCGACCCTTCCGCACTCATCGAGTCCCCCCGGCTCGGGCGCCACCTTCCCGATGTGCTCTCTCCCGAGGAAATCGACGCCATGACCGCAGCTCTCCCTCCCGAAAAGGAGGAGACGCCCCGAAACCGCGCGATTATTGAAATGCTCTACGGCAGCGGTCTGCGCGTATCCGAACTGACCGAACTCCGTCTGTCGCGCCTGAACCTCGAGGAGGGTTATGCCCTGGTCGAAGGAAAAGGGAGCAAGGAAAGATACGTGCCCGTCTCCCCCCTTGCCCGCGACCTGATCGAGCTATACCTCCCCCTCCGCAATGCAGGGCCTGTCAAGCCGGGGGCGTCGGATTTCCTCTTTCTCAACCGGCGGGGCGCTCCGCTTTCCCGCGTGATGGTGTTCTATGTCATCCGCGACGCCGCCCGCGACGCCGGAATAACCAAAACTGTCTCTCCTCACACACTTCGACATTCCTTCGCAACCCATCTCCTCGAAGGAGGAGCCAATCTGAGAGCTATCCAGGAAATGCTCGGCCACGAATCTATCGCCACAACCGAAATCTACCTCCATCTCGACCGAACCCGCCTCCGCGACGAACTCCTTGTCCATCACCCTCATTACCGCTCGCGCTGAACATTTTCACAACCTTCACAAAACATTTTCTCCATAGCTTTTGTTAACATTGTACAAACAATCTTAACTCAACTAATTATGAAGAAAATTTACGCAATCATCGTTTTGGCTATCGCCGCTATCGCCGGCACAGCCAATGCTGCAGAGAAAGGATTTTATGTTGGCGGTTCGCTCGGCTTTGAACACAACGACAAGAAGTCGGACGTAATGTCAAGCTATAACGAGTTCATCATCGCTCCCGAAGTCGGCTACAACTTCAATTCAAAATGGGCTTTCGGCGGAACCGTCAGCTTCGATTACAAGAATTTCTTCCGTGTTGACGACACTTACAGCAGCGTCTTCAGCATCGAACCTTACGCTCGCTATACCTACTTCCGTCAGGGCATCCTTCAGCTCTTCGTCGACGGTGGATTCGGTATCGGTATCGGTGGCGGCGAAACCGGCGGTCACGACACGGACACCCTGCTCACATATTCTATCGGCTTCAAACCCGGTGTTTCGCTCAACTTCACGAAAAACTTCGGTCTGACAGCTCACCTCGGCTTCCTCGGTTACAAGGGCGCCAACAATGCAGCCTACGACCTCGGTTATGTGCGCAACGGTGGATTCTTCTTCCACACTTCCGATGTGCTCCTCGGCGCTTACTTCAACTTCTGATAACTGTCGCCAAAGATATTAAAAAATGCCGGCGGTCGCCTCTTCAGGTGGCCGCCGGATCTCTTTATTTAGTCATAAACCGATAGACGATCTTCCTCTTGTAGACCTCTCCGGGACGGAGAATCTGCGAAGGAAACTGCGGCTTGTTAGGAGCGTCGGGGAAACCCTGCATCTCGATCGCCACGCCGTCATAATCCTCAAACTCGCGGCCTGCCCGACCACGGGGCGACCCCTTCAGCCAGTTGCCGGTATAGAGCTGCACGCCCGGCTGGTCGCTGTCAATGGCTAACACGCGTCCACTCTCTTTGTCGCGGAGTTCCACGGCATTCTCCACCGGCCGACCCGGCTCGGCGCCGTCAATGACCCAGCAATTGTCATAACCTTTTCCATACTTCAACGCCGGGAATTCTTCCGCGATTTCCTTTCCGACCGGTTTCCATTCGCGGAAATCCATCGGAGTTCCCTCGACGCCGGCGAGTTCGCCGAGCGGCACAAGCGTAGGATCGGTAGGCAGCCAGCGGCTCGCTTTCATCCTGACCTCCTGCAGAAGCGCCTCGCCCGACTCTGCGCCACGCAGATTCCAATATGTATGGTTCGTCAGATTGACCACGGTTTCCGCATCCGCCGTTGCCTCGAAAGAGAGAGTCAGTCGACATTCATCATCCCACGTATAGGTCAGTTTCACATCCATAGCTCCGGGATAGTTCTCATCCCCGGCGGGGGAATGAAGACTGAATTCAACTCCCGATTCAATCTCCCTCGACTGCCACAGCTGATTCTGGAATCCCTCCGGGCCTCCGTGAAGATGATGCGGCCCGCAGTTCGTGGCAAGCTGATAATCTTTGCCCGCTATCCGCAACTTCCCTTCTGCTATCCGATTGGCGTAACGCCCCGCCGTTTTGCCCATGCAGGGCCCGTCGTAAAGATAATCCGCCGGGTTGGCATAGCCCAACGCCACATTTTCTATCCTTCCCTCACGGTCCGGAACGCCAACCGACATTATTCCTGCCCCAAGCGATGAGAGTTCAACCCATGCCCCACGACTGTTTTCAAGCCGGTAAACCTCTATTTCCCCCTTTGCGCAGATGTAAGTTTTTCGTGATATTTCCATTTTACTGATAATGTTGATTAACTGCAAATTTACCTCTTCTCCGTCATACTTCCAAACCGCTAATCAGCGATTCCTGCCGGAGTGCGCGCACGACTACTTAAATTCGCAAAAAGCAAAAGTTGAGAAGCAGATATCGGTTTGCTCCTCAACTTTTACTTTACAGAACGTTTTATAAATTATGATACTATGAATTTATAATTTGTAACACTTACTTTGACGCTCTTAACGAATAATCTTCCTGCCATTTCGGATTATAATTCCTTGATCTCCTGCATTGGCCGGAGAACCGTCCAATCTATATTCACGACTTGACTTGACAGCACTATCCGCATCATATAGAGGAGTTATCCCAAGGGGGTGGGTAGAATAAACCGGAACGAAATAGTAATAAACTTGTATTCCGGTATTAAATGTTATAGGCGATAAACCTGCATTATTCAACAATCCGAATTGGCTTCCTATTCCACTAATCCATTTAATGTCGCCAATATACTCTTCCTCTCCTTCATCAGTAAGTAAATATAACGATACAACCAACACCTTGTTTTCAACAGTATACGGTTCAATCGGGTTAACATATATATTATACCCATTCACGGATTCAGTCGTTATTTCTCTACAAACAACTCTTACCTGGGGAATGACATCATCCTCTGAAAAGATTCCTCCGGCTCTAATTACGCACTCATCACCCGGTTGTAGGGAGAAGTCATACAGTAAAAACTCAGAGTCCGGGTCTCCCTCTTCATTGAGACAGTAAACTCTATTATCTTCGATGCGTATATATCTGATGGTTGTTCCCTTCTCGACTTCTGCTTCAACCTTGATATATTCGAGGTCTCCGATTAACTCGGAATCTTCGTTTATAGTTTCCAAATATCGATAATGGACTCCTCCCAATGCGTCGGTATAAATATTATTTAACCATTCAGTTCCATAACAGATATAGTTGTCTCTAATAATCTCTATTGATTCTTTCGCAGAGACCTGAGCGGCACATAATAATATTATTCCCCCTAAAATCAATTTAAATATGTTCTTTGTCATAGCTTTTTCAATTTTATTTCATTTTCTTCATTCATCAGTTTTTATCTGAAATAGGAGTAAGTGCCCAATATTGTAATACTGGACCTGGTGTTAATATTTCATTTTCGTATAATGTGGCGGCGTTATAATATCCGTCAGCTAATCCATTTAGCCCCCACCTACAATGAAGCAATGCGTTGGCAAAGGAGTTATCACTATTGAGATACGCATCAATACCATCAACTACAAAGCAATACGGATATACTCTTTCGGGCCAATTGCTTGGAGCCCCTGAACCTGACCTTAAACTACATGAGCCCATAGCAAGATTATCATTTGACAATAATGTTATAAATGATTCTACATCTCGAGCACCGCCCATACGATCATAATTCATATTCAATTTGCTCATATAGGCTAATAAACTTAGCCAAATTAAGCCATTGACTGGCTCATCTGACTTAAACACGTTGCACTGTTCCGAATGATCCAGGAATAATTGGCTCATTGCACTTACAGCTCCCTTGTACGTCCTTAAGAAAGATACTGGAGGTGCTACAAAATTAAGATCCAATCCCTCTTCTTGCTGATTATATAATCCATAATCCGGACCCACCGTTAATGCCTCATAAATCCACGGGAAACTATACTGATAATTATTATAAGTCAGTGACTCCAATTCGTAGCCGGCAATAGTAGTAACAGCCACAATTGCAGGATGAACTCCATTTTGTTTTGGATATTTTTCTATGATTTTACTATCAAAAGGTGACAAGCATCCCACTTCTGCAGTAATCATAGGATCGATCACCAGATGACGTACCGGCTTTTTTTGTGGTTTAAAATTTGGAAAAACCGCACTCTCCCCATTTTCATCTAACCTCGATAGGTAGGATTCAATATTATCTAAAAACAAGGTTTGTACATACGGATTGGAAGTATCAAGTTTCCCCTTTTTACTGTAAGCTATAATCGGTGTGATACGTCGGTCGTTAACTACGACAGCAAAACCTCCGTCATTAGGATAGTTAAACACAAAAGCAACCGTATCCGACACCAAATTGGCAGACAATGATGTTTTCTTACTACGTATAGTTGTCACAGCGGGGTTTAAAGCCATCCCCGTTCCGAAAAGAAACTCTTTTGAAATCAGGGAAGCTTGTGGGAGAGTATAGGTTTTTTGAGATGCCCCCCCTGCTCTCGTTTCTACATTGGCTGACTGCATCCCATCCTTCAAGTCAGGTTCAGTATTACTGCCGCACGAGGCAAGCATCAAGCACAATAAAATTGTCAAGTTCAAGCTCAATTTCATTTTCTTCAAAGTTTTGTGTTAATTTCTACAAATATATATAATTATTTCTTATAATCAAACACATTCTCTATAATTTCGCTTCTATAATTTAAAAAAGCTACTTTTTCATTAATATTTAAATACATATCATCTTTTTATGATTTATTTTCCTAATTTGAATCCTCTTTCCGCAGTGTGAAATCCTCCTCATTTTCGATAAATCTCTCCGATTCCTCCAAAAGAGATATTCCCGGCTGAGCCGCCCCGATGATCCTGCAGATTTTTCGTTTCGAATAGTATTGCCGGATATTCGAGGCATCCTTCACAACTCCCTCCCGAATAAAATCATCATAACTCCGGAGAAGATCGGCAAGCGCTGACAATGAATTGCGCGTCTGCTGATCATACAGCGTTCCGCTCATCGACCCGTTGTCAAGTTTCCCCTGCAACGCTCCGTTCACTCCCGAGATATCCTCCATCATCTTCATCTGGATGTCAAGTAGCTCGGTTATCCCGATGTCCGTCGCTTTTGAACTTACTTGCTGCGGCAGCGGCATCCCCGCTTTGGGCCTGAACACTATCACTCCGTTAAAACGTCCCCACTCGTCGGCAATGTCGTCGATCGTCACCCCCTCCGGCAAGGCCCCCTCCGGGAAAAGGAGCACTCCCTTCGCCGAGGCCCGTAGAATCCAGTCGTACATCGAAATCAATCGGTTGGTCAGCTTCTGCTGGTCGATTATATCGCCGACGAAGGAATGAATCTCTCCGTCGATAAAGGGATAGGCCTTGAAAATGTATGGATGGCTTCCGTGGGCATACGGGCTCACTCCCTCCGACAGCACCTCCCCCGACGGGCCGCAGAACATATAATGCCATTCCTCCCATGAGCTCCATTTCGTTTCTATCGGGGCGATGCCGTCATGCCGGCGCCGTTCGTTTTCGTTCTCCACCTGAGAATAATCCGCAGCCGCGACCCGGCAGATTCTTCCCGACGCCGGATCGTAACAACGATAGCCGAAGCGATGCGCCCGGTGCCATATCTCGTATACACGGCAGCGTCCCCCTCCCGACAGGCGCGTGAGCCATTGACATTCCTCTTCGTCCGCTCCGAACTGCGCACAAAGGCGAGCCGCCGTAAGGTCGTGGATTTCTCCGATCAGCTCCATATCCCATGCCCGGAAATCCCGCGTGCCGAAGTCGGCGAAGAAATGCTCTGGAGAAACCGTATCGGTCCAACAATCGACCCGCGTCCCTTTCCGACCGTACCATTTTTTATGAACAACCATCCCGCTTATCAGAAATTCCTCCATCGACCGGGCATAGACCTCCTCCATCCGGTTGAGCTCCATATTGTAATCAAGAAGCTGCTGCATCGTGGCCGCCCCGCAGCGCTCCGCCGGGTCCCGGCTATCGCACCGCGGCGACACCCACCGTCCGCGGAACACGCCCAGAACATTCCTGACAAGTCGCCGGATAAGATTATTCTTCAACGGGATATTGCCTTGCGAACGAATCACTTCCTCTTCACTCATCCACACTCCGTCGAGTTCAACACGGTCGCCCCACTGGTCGCCGTACGTAAACCGCTTGTTGCGTTCTCTCTCGCTCCGGAATCCGGCCGCAGCTCCCCAACATGCCTGCGCCCGTGTCAGAAGCTCTATCGACCGTGCGTCGGCCTTGAATCTCTCAATTCCCATAATTTCAATTTTTTGCGGCAAATTTATCCTTTTTCATAATCATCCTCTCCTTATCCGTCAATCCGGCTCACTTTCAAACGCTCTCCACGAGACATCCCCGATTGCCGTTTTCCGATTTTTTTGCTATTTTTGCAGCTATGATTCAAGACGCAGAAAAGCATTCTCCGGCCCCGGGAGTTCGCCCGGACCTGTTGAATTACGATGATATCCGAAAGATTGCCCCTATCCTCGACGGCCATCCCAAAATCGTGAAAGCCTTGATGCACTGGCTCATAATCGACAAGTGCAATGAGGTTCATTCCCGTTATTGCTACGAAACCGGGGTTAAATTCTCCAACCTCCTGATCGACGAGGCCTATCATATCAGGAAACGTATCGACAACGAGGAGGTGCTCGACGCGTTCCCTTCCGCCCCTTTCATCACCGTCTCCAATCACCCTCTCGGAGCCCTGGACGGAATCATGCTCATTGATATTATAGGGCGCCACAGACCCGACTTCCGCGTGATGGTCAATATGTTTCTCAATTATATCTCGGCCATGCGCCCGTCGTTTATCGCTGTCGACCCTTCGAAAAGCGATGACCCGGAAAAGCGACGGGTCACGATGGACGGCATCCGGGAGGCAATGCGACACGTCCGCGAAGGTCACCCCATCGGGTTCTTCCCCGCAGGAGCCGTCTCGAAAATCGACCGTACGCTCCACATCCGCGACCGTCAATGGCAACCCTCCATAATCCGGCTCATCAAACAGTTGAAAGTGCCCGTGATACCGGTCTATTTCCATGACCATAACTCCACGTTCTTCAACATCCTCGGCCTCATCGACTGGCGTCTCAGGACACTACGTCTCCCGCGCGAACTTTTCAACAAGACCGGCCGCGAGATGCATATCACTTTCGGAAACCCCATCTCCGTCGAAAAGCAAGCGGAATTCTCCGACCTTGACTCATTCGGCCGCTTCCTGCGCCAACAAACTTATTCCCTTTCTTCAATCCGATAATCATGGCCGAACTTATCCCCGCTGCGGAAATCCCGGAGGATGTCGCTCTCGTCAAGCAACGTTTCTCGATTGTCGGCAACTCGCCGCTGCTAATCCGCGCCCTTTCCCGGGCTATTACTGTCGCCCCCATTGACCTCTCTGTCCTGATCGGCGGCGAATCCGGCTCCGGAAAGGAGTTCTTTCCGAAAATAATCCATCAGTTCGGCGCCCGAAAACATAAGAAGTATATCGCCGTCAACTGCGGCGCAATCCCCGAAGGCACTATCGACAGCGAACTTTTCGGCCACGAAAAAGGGGCCTTCACCGGCGCCGTTTCCTCACGTAAAGGCTATTTCGAAGAGGCCGACGGCGGGACGATTTTCCTTGATGAAGTCGCCGAGCTCCCCCTCACGACACAGGCCCGACTGCTGCGCGTCCTTGAATCGGGCGAATTCATTAAGGTCGGATCCTCGACGGTCCAGAAAACCGATATCCGCGTTGTGGCCGCCACCAATGTCGACCTCCTCGAAGCCGTCAGAAAAGGAAAGTTTCGCGAAGACCTTTACTACCGTCTCTCCACAATTAAGATCGACGTCCCAAACCTCCACGACCGTGGTGACGACATTCTCCTGCTCGCCAGAAAGTTCGCTTCCGACTTCGCCCGAAAATATGTCACATCTCCGGTCAGCTTCTCCGAAGGGGCCTCCCGCGCTCTGCTTCTCTACCGCTGGCCCGGCAATGTCCGCCAGCTGAAGAACGTGGTCGACCAGCTCGCCCTCTTCCATGCCGGCGAGGAAATCTCGCGCGACGATGTGCTCGACATCCTCCCTATCGACCACTCTCCCCTTTCGACACCGGCACGCCGGCAGGTTAACGCCCCCGACCCCGAGGCCGAACGGCAGATGCTCTGGCAACTCGTCCTCTCCCTGAAATCGGAAGTCGAACAGCTGCGCGATGCCGTAAAAGGCACCGGCCAACATTCATCCCGCCGCGCCGACTCGATGTCGAATGTCACCTCGCTCATACGATATCCTGAATCCGACCTCCTCTCCCCCGCGCGACCCGTCTCGCTCGAAGAGGCGGAGAAATCCGCGATCGCCGACGCCCTCGCCCGAAACAACGGAAACAAAAAGCTCACCGCCGAAGAACTTAACATCTCCCTGCGGACCCTTTATCGTAAAATCCAGGACCTCAACATAGAATGACCCCTCTCGCCAGATACATCCTCCGCGCCGCCTCCGCAATCCTCCCCATTGCGGCCCTCTCCGGCTGCGTCCCTCATTACACTCTCAACGGATCCTCGATCAACTACGACATCTACAAGACAATCGACATCGCAGACTTTCCTATCCGGGCCGCTCTCGTATATCCTCCCCTCCAGCAGACTTTCGAGAATGAGCTGATGAACTATGTGACACGCAACACTCGCCTTCAGGAAATTCAGGGCAACGCCGATCTTGAACTCTCCGGGGAAATCACCGGCTATTCTCTCTCCCCTCAAGCCGTCGGAACCGACGCATACGCAACCGAAACAAGACTCACAATCACCGTCCGCGTCCGCTATACCGACAACAAAAACCCCGCCAACAACATCGACCAGAGCTTCTCGGCCTACCGCCAGTTCTCCTCCTCGCTCATGCTCACCGACGTGCAAGACCAACTCTGTCAGGAAATCAGCGAGGAACTTGTCAATCTCATCTTTAACGCCACACTGGGCAACTGGTAATCCCGGCCCTCTATCTTCTCATCCCATGACCGACTCAGCCACACTCGCCGAAAGCCTTCGCAAATATCCGGCCTTCATTATCCCCGTTCTTGATCTCATCCCCGACGCTTTGCCGGAGGAGAAACGACGACTCGTCCGCCGCCTCGCCACCGCCATCGGCGACGAGGGGGCGCTCCGTATCGCCCTCGGTCTCGACCCCGAGGATTTCGCCAACTTCTATCCCGACCTCCGGCATGCCGAACTCTCCACGGAGTCCACAATAGCCTCCTTTATCGACCGGTTTGCCCCCGCAGGACCCGCTACCGCCTCCGACGATATCGAGGCCCTGATTGTGCCCGTGGCCGCCCCTTACTCTTTCGACGATGCCGACAGCACCCCCCCGGCCGGAGATGAGTCGAGACCCGCCGACGAAACAGACTCCGCAATCGACGCTTTCCTCTCGGCCGTCCCTCCCAAATCTCCCCGGGCTCCCCGCAAACCGGCCCCGCCGACTCCCGAAATCCGCAAGGAACAGGAACACGACCGTCCCCGACACAAAGAACCCGAATTATCCGAAACCCTCGCCAAGGTCATGATAAAAAATGGCAATTATTCCAAAGCCCTTGAAATAATTACCGAACTTAACTTGAAAAATCCGAAAAAAAGTATTTACTTTGCAGACCAAATCCGCTTCCTCAAGAAACTTATAGCCAATCAGGCTCTATCCTGAAGAAGCCGCGTTTCGCACCGTGCCGCTCCCAAAGACCTGCACGGCTGCGGAATTTATAGCGTAATTTAATAACATTCAGATATGTATATCTTTTTCTGCATCCTCATCGTGATCGCATCGCTCCTCCTCGTAGGCGCCGTGCTCATCCAGAAATCAAAAGGTGGCGGCCTCGCCTCCGACTATTCCGGCGGTAATCAGTACCTCGGCTACCGTAAGACCACCGACTTCATTGAAAAAGCCACATGGACTCTCGCAATCGTGATTTGCTTCTTCTCCATCTGCGCCTCTTTCACTGTGAAGACTCCCGTCAACGTCTCCAACATCACGCCCGCCGCAACGGCGCCTTCCGCTCCCGCTCCGGCTCCCGTGAACGTCCCCGCCAAGTAATTTCCTCTCCATCCGATACGCAACAAGACAGGGCGCAGTTCTTATCGAACTGCGCCCTGTCTTGTTGCGTATCCTCGTTATCGCCGCCCCCAGAGGAGCTTGTTGCGCAACAACCGCGCATAATTGCTGTCCGGACGGCGCAGCACATTTACACTGAACGGCGCCGCCGAGATCCGAAGGTCGGAGGCGATCCCGGCTTCGCCGCGTCGCTCTGCCTCTCCCTCGCTGCTCATCAGACGCGTGTCGCGACACGCCATGTCGAACGTCCTGCCGTCGAGCGCCAGATGGCACTCCCCGACGCGACTGTAGACCTCCAGGTCTATCCGGCTGTCAGCGCTGATCACGAGCGGCCGCATCGTAAGCGAATGCGGCGCGTTCGGCGACAGAATCACGCTCCTCAGTGTCGGCTCAAGTATCGGCCCTCCAACCGACAGATTGTAGGCCGTCGAGCCGGTCGGCGTCGAAATCACGAGCCCGTCTGCCCGATAGTCGGCAAGAAATTCTCCGTCGACGTATGTCCTGACATTCAGCATCGACGCCGTTACGCTTTTTGATACGGCAATCTCGTTGAGCGCGTAAGGCCAGCCCTCGGTCTTCTCTTCGTGCCCTTCGAGTCGCAAGGCCAGTCGGGGCTCGACAACTCCGCAACGCCGGCAGATGATTTCCACAAGCTCCCCGACTTCATCGAGCGCGTAGCTCGCGAGAAATCCGAGATGGCCCGTGTTAAGCCCGATTATGCCGACTTCGCTTCCCCCGGCCCACCGAGACGCACGCAGAAACGTTCCGTCGCCCCCGATGCTCACAAGCGTCATCGCCTCGCGCGGGAACTCCTTCACTATCTCAAGCCCGTCGCCGAATGCAATCCCGAGTTCATGCAGATGATTTCCCAGACGCTCCTCCACAAGCACTCGCATGCCCTGACGGCGCAACATCGAAAACATCTCAAGAAGTTTTCCGGCATTCTTTTCCTGATGCCGGCTGCCGTAGACGGCAACAATCATCTGCTCCTTTTCCATAACTCTTCTATCTTTTGATCCTTCCCCGAGGCCGCTTCCCCTTTATACGTTCATGAGCACCTGCAGCCCGAGCAGCCGCTCGGCGGCAAGGCCTAACTCTTTCTCATTGCCCGACGCGCTCTCCGTCACCTCGAATCCGTGGCGACGAAGGCTCGCCATCACCGAGGAGGGCTCGTCGGTCCGCACGCGCAATGTGACCGATATCATCCCCTCGCCGGAGGGCCGGCTCAGCATATCGACAAGATGCACGTCGGCATCCTCGACAGCCATCGCTATCCGCGACGCTGAAAAATCTGACGCCTCGCATTCGATGGTCAGCACGCTGCTGTCGTCGCGACCCGCTATCATTTTCCCAAGTCCCTCAAGAAGCGACCGCTCGTCGATCTCTCCGATCAGGACATCTCCCGACACAACGCCGAGACTACGACCCGGAGCTTCCAACAGCCTCGGCAAGACGTCGATAAGCGGCATTCCCGCCTCAACGTTCAGCGCCGGCCGAACATCTTCCGACCCGCTTTTTGTCGTTATCGCTTCTCTTGCTATCATCTTTTGCTTTTTTTTAGTAAATTTGCATTCCGATAGGCCTCGGTCGCGAGGCCCGGATGCTTTCCGGCATACGCAAAGTTACAAAAAACGTGCCATTTTTCAAATCCATGGCCATCCTTCATATTTTTTAAATGACAAGACTCAGCGTTAACATCAATAAAGTGGCCACTCTCCGCAACGCCCGCGGGGAGAACATTCCTAATGTGGTCAAATTCGCCCGCGACTGCGAGCAGCTCGGCGCCCAGGGAATCACAGTCCATCCCCGCCCCGACCAACGTCACATCACCCGCCGCGACGTGGCCGACCTCCGCGAAGCCGTCACCACGGAATTCAACATCGAAGGTTATCCCTCCGACGATTTTATCTCCCTCGTGATCGCAACTCGCCCCGAACAGGTCACTCTCGTGCCCGACGCTCCGGACGCTATCACTTCTTCCGCGGGGTGGGACGTGCTCAAAAACGCCGATTTCCTCCGCCCTATCGTGGAACGCTTCCGTAACGCCGGAATCCGCGTCTCAATCTTCGTCGATGCCGACCCTATCCAGGTCCGCGAGGCCGCTCGAATTGGAGCCGACCGTGTCGAACTCTACACCAAACCTTACGCCGACCATTTCCATGAAGACCCGGAAAAGGCCGTCGCTCCCTTCGTGGCCGCCTCCCGACAGGCCCGCAACTCCGGTATCGGTCTTAATGCCGGCCACGACCTTAACCTCGATAACCTCGCGTTCTTCCATGCCTCCCTCCCTCTCCTCGACGAGGTCAGCATTGGCCACGCTCTTATCTCCGACGCTCTCTATCTCGGAATCGGCGAGACCATCCGCAGATATCGCGAAGCTTTACGTAATCCCAAACCCTCCGCAAAATGAATTCTTCTCCGACCCTTTCCCTATGGTCGCTCGTGATCGACGGCGGCTACATCATGATTCCTCTCGCAATCCTCCTGCTCGTCACCATCTATGTCTTTATCGAACGTTCGATCGTCATTGGCCGGGCCGCCCGCGAAGACCGCACGTTTATGGACCGTATCCGCGAATATGTCCATGAGGGGGATATCGAAAGCGCCCAGAATCTCTGCCGCAAAACCGACTCTCCTTATTCCCGCCTGATCGCCAAAGGTCTCTCTCGAATCGGGCGCCCGATGAACGATGTCCTCGTCGCAATCGAAAACACGGGCAACATCGAAGTCGCAAATCTCGGCAAAGGGTTCCCCTGGCTTTCCACAACGGCTGCCGGAGCCCCCATGCTCGGTTTCCTCGGAACGGTCACCGGTATGATCCAGGCCTTCTTCTCTATGGCCTCCGCAGGCACGTCAGCCAATATCACGGTCCTTTCATCAGGCATCTACCAGGCTCTTGTCACGACCGTTGCCGGTCTTGTGGTCGGTATCATCGCCCTATTTGCTTACAACTATCTCGTGGCCCGCGTTAACCGCGTCATGAACTCTATGGAAACGAAGACCATGGAATTTATGGACCTCCTTAACGAACCCGTCTGACACTCATGGCCCTTAAACGCAATTTCCGTCAGCTCGACACATTCTCTATGTCGTCGATGACCGATGTCATCTTCCTGCTGCTGATTTTCTTCATGGTGACCTCCACGATTATCTTCCCCGGGGCTATCGATGTCAATCTTCCCCATGGCACGGAGCAATCCTCGGAGAAACCTTCGACCCAGATTTATCTCACGGCCGACCGGAAGCTCTACGTGGTCGACCCCGAACCGGGCGCCCTCCCCGAAGAGACGGAGCCCGTGGCGGTCACTGTCCCCGAACTCGAAGCAAGGCTGGCCGCACGCGCAGCCTCCGATTCGCTCCGCTCGATGGCTCTTTATGCCGACTCCCTCGCCGACTACGGCATGGTCGTCAGACTCCTCGACATGGCGGCCCGGCGCAAGCTCCGCCTCGTCCTCTCAACGAGCCTTTCCGGCGTTCCCTTGCCCTCCTCCGATAATGCCCCCTCTAATTCAGGCGGCCAATGACACGCAATTCAAAAGATTCTATAATAGCAGCCTGCCTCACGGCCCTCGTCACGCTCGCCCTGCTCCTCTGGCTCTTCTTCTCTTCCCTGAGCTCCGGACGCGCTCTGCTGGCCCAAGAGTCGACGCCCGAGATTGTCCCCATCACGGAGACTTTCCTTGAGCCTGAACTCTTGCGCGACCTCGGCGAAGAGGAGTCGGTGGTCAAAGATGCCCCGGCCCCGGCCGAAAAGGGTCTCCCCGATCCGGCCCCCGTCGAGAATCTGAAAAAATCAGAGCCCGCTCCCGAACCTAAGCCCGAGAAGAAGCCGGAAGCCGAAAGGCGCCTTAAATCCGAGAAACCCGCCCCCGTCAAAGAACCGGAACCTTCCGCCTCCGCCGAGGAGAAAAAACGCGTCACGTCGGCTGTGGCCGGCGGTTTCGCCGCCACCAACGGCACTCCCTCCGGCTCTTCCGGCTCATCCGGGGCCGGCGGCGTCGGAATCGGTATGTCGGGAGTTGCCTCCGGACGCTCTTTTCTCGGCTGCTCCCGCCCTTCGGTGAAGCTCCGCAACAAGGTCCGTGTTACGGTCGACGTTATCATTGATGCCTCCGGGCATGTCACTTCCGCCACTGCCCGCGCCGGCGCCGAAGCCTCCATCCGCCGCGCTTGCGAGCAAGCCGCCCGTTCGGCCCGCTGGTCGGAAAAAGCCGGTGCGCCCCCGACAAAGGGCACAATCACTTTCAACATCACCCCCAACTGATTATTGCAGCTGTCCGAAGCCGGGCAGTTGAAAATACCGAAGAGGCCGGCAGACTTTCGATCGTCTGCCGGCCTCTTCCGTTATTGTGATTCTTAATCTCTTATGCGTAGATGCTGAAGTCTGCCTGAAGCATGTCGCCTTTCTGCATGAGGGCTTCGTGGAGGGCGAAAGCTGCCTTGAGGTTCTGGGGAGTATGGCCCCCTTTCTTCATGGCCAGCTTCAGATAATCCCACATCAGCTCCTTGTACATCGGATGAACGCAGTTCTCGATGATCGTCTGCGCACGCTGGATGGGATCCTTGCCGCGAAGGTCGGCCACACCCTGTTCCGTGGCGAGAATCTTCACGGAGTGCTCTGAATGGTCGAGGTGGGAAACCATCGGGACAATCGTCGAAATCTTGCCTCCCTTCTGGATCGAGGGGCAGGAGAAGATTGAAAGATATGCGTTGCGGCTGAAGTCGGCCGAGCCGCCGATGCCGTTCATCATCTTCGTGCCGAGAACATGAGTCGAGTTCACGTTTCCGAAGATGTCGGCTTCAAGGGCCGTGTTCATGGCGATAAGACCAAGACGACGGACAACCTCGGGATGGTTCGAGATCTCGCCCGGACGCATCAGGACTTTGTCGCGGAAGAAGTCGATGTTCTCCATGAAATGAAGCATGGCGTCGTCGCTGAAAGTCAGCGCACAGGTCGAGGCAAATTTACACTTGCCTTCCTCCATCAGCTTCATCACGGCATCCTGAATCACCTCCGTGTACATCTCGAATCTCGGAATCTCCGGGTTCTCCCCCAGTCCGTAAAGCACGGCGTTGGCTACGTTGCCCACACCCGACTGGATCGGAAGGAATTCTTTGGGAATGCGGCCTGCGCGAAGTTCCCCTACGAGGAACTGGCAGATATTGTCGCCGATCTTCTGAGTCAGCTCATCGGGAGCCGTGAAGGGGGCGATGCTTTCGGATGCGTTCGACGGAACTACTCCGACTATCTTTTTGGGATCTATCTTGAGGACGGTGGAGCCGATGCGGTCGGAGGGCTTGTAGATAGGAATCTCACGACGGTGGGGGGGATCCAGAGGGATATAGTTGTCATGGAATCCGCGGAAAGAATTGTGATAATATGAGGAATACTCTATAATCACTTTCTTTGCCATCTGGGCCACGGTGGGCGCCATGCCGAGACCGGCTCCAAGAATCACCTCGCCATTGGGGCTCATCTCCGTGGCCTCGATAATCGCCACATCAATATCCCCGTAGAAGCCATAGCGCAAATCCTGCGACAGATGGCTCAGGTGAAGGTCGAAATAATGCATTCCGTCGGGATTGTTTACCAATGCCCGGGAGTCCTTGTGGCTCTGGTAGGGCGTGCGCATGTTGACTGCGTTCGCACGCGCCAGTTCTCCATCTACATGGTCGTTGGTCGACGCTCCTGTAAACAGATTTACCTTGAACTCTTCGCCTTTTTCATGGAGGGCCTTCGCTTTCTCAGCGAGCGCCACCGTTACTACTTTCGGCGTGCCCGAGGCTGTAAACCCCGACAAGCCCAGCGTGTCGCCATTTTTGATGACCGATGCGGCCTCTTCTGCTGTAATAAATGGGATGCTCATTTGTAACGTTTAGATTTAAAGTGTAATTTTGCACAAAATTAATCATTTTATGCAATAATACACTATCATGAGCACTTTTTTTATCCCTTCCGACCAAAAAAAATGCACACCAAACAAAAAAGTGCGCATCGAAACTTATGGTTGCCAGATGAATGTTGCAGATTCCGAGGTGGTTGCAGCCATGATGGATCTTGCCGGATATGTCGCTGACTCCGATTCTCCGGACTCCGACGTGGCCGCCGTCCTGCTCAACACTTGCTCTATCCGCGACAATGCAGAACAGAAGATTTTCTCTCGCCTTGCATATTGGAATGCGCTCCGCAGAAAGACGGGCCGCAATATGATCATCGGCGTTATCGGCTGCATGGCCGAACGTCTCCGTCAGGAACTTATCGACAATCACGGCGTCGACCTTGTCGCCGGCCCGGACGCTTACCTCGACCTCCCGGCGCTCGTGGCCGCCGCCGAGGCCGGCCAGCCTGCTATCAATATCGACCTCTCCACTACGGAAACTTACCGCGATGTCGTCCCTCGCCGAATCGGGTCAAACGGCGTCAGCGGCTTTATTTCAATCATGCGCGGCTGCAATAATTTCTGCTCTTACTGCATCGTGCCATACACCCGCGGTCGCGAACGCTCTCGCGAACCGGAAAGCATTCTCCGTGAACTCGCCGACCTCCGCGCTCGCGGTTTCCGCGAAGCAACTCTCCTCGGTCAGAATGTCAACAGCTATCGCTTCACAGGCCCTGACGGCATCTCGGTCGACTTCCCGGCGCTCCTCGAAATGGTGGCCGACGCGGCTCCCGACATGAGAATCCGATTCACAACCTCTCACCCCAAGGATATGAGCGACGAGACTCTCCGAGTCGTTGCCTCCCGCCCCAACATCGCCCGACACATCCATCTCCCCGTGCAGAGCGGCAGCAACTCCGTGCTTAAAAATATGAATAGGAAATACACCCGCGAATGGTATCTCGACCGGGTGGCCGCTATCCGACGGATAATCCCCGACGCCGGCCTGTCGACGGATATGTTCACAGGTTTCTACAATGAGTCGGAGGCCGATTTTCAGGAAACGCTCTCGCTGATGCGCGAGGCCGGCTTCGATTCGGCTTTCATGTTCAAGTATTCCGAACGTCCGGGCACGCTCGCTTCGCGCGAAATGCCCGACAATATCCCCGAGGATACTAAAATCGACCGTCTCAACAGGATGATTGCCCTCCAGAACGAACTCTCCCTCGAAAGCAACCTTCGCGATGTCGGCAAGGAGTTTGAAGTGCTCGTTGAAGGGCCCTCCAAACGCGACCCCAAGGAATGGTATGGCCGCACGAGCCAGAACAAGGTCGTGGTCTTCCCGCGCGACAATGAAAAGCCGGGCGACTTCATCCGCGTCGCCGTTGACTCCGCCTCTTCCGCTACTCTTCGCGGTCACAGGCTTGAATAATTTTGGATTTCCGGTAATTTAGATTTCCGGTAGAGGTTCGAGCCAGTTGTTTTCCGGTCGGTCAAGCTCCGACACTCCGCGTCGACGCCTCGGGGGGCGCTCCGGAACATCGGTCGATGTCATGTCGATTTCCTCCAACTCGCTCGGCTCATCACCGCTCAAGGCGGCCTGCAGGTCGCAGATTCTTCCCGACAGGCGGGAGATCTGCTTCTCGTAGTCCGCCTTGAGTGTCTCAACCCCTTTCAGTTTTTCTTCAAAAAGATTTATCTGTTCTTCGGTCGACTTCCGGTCGGCAAGTTCCTCCCTCAATTCGGCGAGTTCCCTCTGCAGGCGCGCGCGGTTGTCGGCAAGCTGCTCTTTCTCCTCGCGCTCCCGCGCGAGTTCGCCAAGCAGCATCCCCCGTTCTTCCCGCAGGCCGGCGATCTCTCCGTCGCGCTGCGCCTCGGCCTCCCGGAGGCGTTCAAGCTCTTCGCGACTGCTCTCCAGCTCTTCGAGAAGGTCATGCAACTCGTCGCGCGCGCGCAACGGATGCAACCACACTTTCCAACCGCTCCACGACTCCATCATTTCCCCGGTTTCATCACGACTCCTTTCGATTTGCGTCCGTTGATCGCGATGGTCAGCGGTTCGGGAAACTCCACGACCCTCAGAAATTCCGTTTCCTCGACAGCCGGCAGGGAGTCAAGGTAAGCCGTGTCGATAAAGCCGTTGCCGACGGCGGGATCGACGGTGAAATATCCCGTGCCGAACGAGGTCAGGTTCTGGAAGAAGTGGGTGCCCTGCGAGGGTTCTATCCGGAAGCCGGGAAGAGCGGTTTCGACAATGAGACGCGCGCCCGCTATCTGCGCCCATCTGACCGGGATTCCCAGCGCGGGGTCGGAGGTTCCCCAGCGGCCCGGACCGGCAAGGATATAGGGCTTCCCTTCCGACGTGAGCTTCGCGTTAAGTTCGCCGACCTGCTCGGCTATCTCCCGCGTCGACAGCGTGTCAAACGCCTCGGGACGGACGTATACGGCATGCCGGACGTTGTCCATCATTCCGTGGCCCAATGCCGTCTCGCTCCGGATGATAACCTCGCTGTCGGCCACATCCGTCACCGAGTCGTCGAGCATCTCTTTCTTGTCGACGATCGGGCGTATCTGAAGCCAGTAGACCATCCCTTTTCTTCCCCGCTCGTCGGGCCGCGAATAGATGTTGCCCGCAAATTCTATCTCCACCGGTCGGCCCATCTCATACTGTCCGGTGGAGAGCATGAAGTCGGCGATTCGCGCCAGCGGGAACTTATCCTGCTTGAGAACGTTGGCGAACGTCACGAGCTTGCGCCCCTTTCCGAGGTCGTTGTCGCGGATGATCCGGTCGTTGTAATCGAATGTTGAAATCAGATATTTGAGCGCTCCGGCCTTGAATGCATCCCCTACCGGAACTTTCACGATATTGAAGCTGTCGTCGGTCCGGAAGTCTGATTTCGTCACGACTTTTGCCGGAAGCGCATAGAGATATGTCTGCGTGTCGCGCAGCGCAAGCTCGACGGTAGAGGTCTGTAGGACTTTTCCCGGATGTTTGGGCGAGAAGCGGAGCGCTTTCCCTCCGTCGACGATATATTCCCCGAGGCCGGCCGCCACCTCCACGACACCCTCCTCGGCTTTCTCGTCGCCGACGGGATAATAGTTGAGCGAACGCCCGACCCCTGCGAATGTCGGATAATAGTAGCCTTCATGATCGGCCCCGACAAGCTCCTGAAGGATGACTGCCATCTTCTCCTGGTCGATAAGGTTGCTCGTGGCATTCATATAGGCTTTTGAATCCGAGAAGAACACCGACGCATATACTGCCTTCACGGCATCCGATATCATCGCCACGCGCTGATCTTCATCTCCCGTGAAGGGCACCATATAGGTCGAATATATTCCCGCGAATGGCTGATAATGGGAATCCTCAAGCAGCGACGACGACCGCACGGCCAGAGGCGTATGAATCACTTCGGCAAAGGCCCTGATGTCGCTCTTCACCTCCTCCGGAAGGCTTGCCTCAAGAAACCGGCGCAGGATCTCTTCATCCGGCGTGTTGGAAAGCGCTATGGGATACAGATCGTTGCTCTCCATGAATTCGTCGAAGATATCCGTGCAGACAACGAGTGTATGAGGAATCGTGATCTGCACGCCGTCGAAATCGTCGCATATCGGGTTGCGCTTGATTATCTGGTCGATAAAGGCGAGGCCGCGTCCTTTTCCGCCCATCGACCCTTGGCCGATACGCGCGAAGTTACTGTAATTGTCGTAGGCATCCTTATGGAACACGGCCACGACTCCGCGGTTTTTCATCCGTCGATACCGCACGATACACTCGAACACGAGTTTCCTCACCATCGGCTCATCCTCCATGTCAACGAAGGCATGGTTCTTCAGCGCGTCGGCAATCGGAAACAGTGCGCGGGAATAGAGCCAGCGGCTTATGCTGTTGGAGCTGCAATAATAATGGAGCAGGTCGGAGGGAATGTCGAATATGCCATGCTGAAGCTCCTTGAGATTGCGAAAGCGCATGAGCTCCCGTTTCGTGTCGGGATAACGCACGATGAAGTCGCCGAACCCGAACAGAAACGACACTTCCTTGCGGAGTTCCTGAGGGAAGGTCTTCGAGTTTTTGTCCAGGAAATGATAGCCGGCCTGTTCGGCCGGTTCGCGGTTGGCTGTCTCCTGGCTCTCGACAATCACCGGCGTATGCGGATTGACTCTGTGAAGATATTCCGCCACGGCTAACCCGGCATGGGGGTCTTTCTCCCCTCCACGCGGGAAACGGGCATCGGTCACAAGGCCAAGAATGTTCTCCCCGTAAAGGTCTATGAGGGCTGTCGCCTCCTCGTAATCACGCGCCAGAAGCACTTTCGACCGCCCGCGCATTCGAAGCATCGCTTCATGTTGGTTGAGCGCCTCCGTCGCGAACAATTTCGACTGATTGAGCAGAAAGCGATAGAGATGCGGCAGCACGGAGGAATAGAAACGTATTGAGTCCTCGACGACAAGGATTGCCTGGACTCCCACTTCGGAGATGTCGTTGTCGGCATTCATCCGGTCTTCGATGAGTTTTATGATGGCCAATATAAGGTCGACGTTTCCGAGCCATGAGAACACGTAGTCGACGCCGCGCAGGTCTTCGTTGGCTATCCGGCGTCTGACTTCTTTTGAGAACGGGGTCAGCACCACGAACGGAATCATCGGATAGAGACGGTCGATTTCCACGGCCTCGCGGAAGGTCTCGCTCACATCGACGCCCGGCATGGCTATGATGAGGTCGAAATTCTGGGTGGCAAGCGCTGCGTATGCCTCTTCGTAGTTGGCCACTTTCGTGAAGCGCGGTGGCGACGACAGGTTGAGCGACACATATTCATTGTAGACCTGCTCGTCGACCCGGCCGTCCTCCTCAAGCATAAAGGCGTCGTAGGGGGTCGCTATCAGCAAAACGCTCGTGATTCGCCGCTGCATTAGCTGGTTGAAGGCCGTGTCTTTCATGTAGAGCGTGCTGAGCATCGTTTCGTTTACCTCTTTCATGGCTGCTGTCTTGTTTGTCAGGCCTCTGGGTTGAAGCCCGGAAATGGATAAAAAAATTCATGGACCTTGTTCCGCCAGGGAACGTTGATCCATGAATCCTGTTCTGTTCCCCTCTCGAGATGGGGTATGTCGGTGGCTCCGTCTGTTTTCCCGCCGGGCGGGAGGCGGAATCATTTGTATTCGGGAAGCGACTCGATAAAGGAGCGCAACGCTCCCGGCATCGATTTCTGCTCGGCCGTCGGGGCCGCGATGTCGGCTCTCAGACCTGCATCCTCTATGGCCTTTATCGTGCTCGGGCCGAACCCGCCGATATAGATCTTCTCCTTATCCTGGTCGAAGTCGGGGAAGTTTTTCTTCAGCGACGCGATTCCCGCCGGGCTGAAGAAAAGAAGGACATCATAGTCGAGTTTCTCGTCGGGCGTGAAATCGTTGCTCACGGTCCGGAACATCACGGCCTTTGTCACATTCATTCCTGCGTCCGTAAGCGGATCTGACTCCTCTTTGTGGACATCGGCTACGGGATAGAGAAATTTCTCCTTTTTGTTTTTCTCGATCGCCGCCATAAGCGTCGGATCGTCAAGCTTGCCGGTCATGCCGAACGCAATCTTGCGCTTCCGATAGACGATATATTTCTGCAGGTAGAGCGCGATTGCCTCCGTCGTGCAAAAATAACGCATCGTGTCGGGAACCTTCACTCTCGATTCCTCACAGAGGCGGAAGTAATTGTCGATGGCCGCACGCGAGGTGAACACCACCGCCGTGAAATCGGCCAGATTAATCCGCGACTGACGGAATTCTTTGGCCGTCAGAGGCTCCGTTTTTATGAACGGCCGGAACACCATCTCGATGTCAAAGGCCTTTGCTATGTCGAAGTAGGGCGATTTGTCCCCTGCGGGTCGCGGCTGCGACACAAGTATCCTGTTTATCTTCATTCTCTTGCTTTTCTTTCTTCCGGGCCGCCGACGCTTTTGCTTCAGCAGAGCGAGAGCGCCATAATGTAGACGATTACGACCGGCACGATTTCCAGACTGCAAAGATAATACAAAAATAGCAATAATGAGGAAATTTGATTGAAAAATATCCGAAATCCTTTACTGAAGAAGAGCATTTTCCCTAATAGAAAAACGATGCCGCCGACAAGCAGCAACCAGCCTGTCCAGGCGGGATAACAGAGCAACAGCAACGCTGTCGGGAAGAGCAAAAAGGTTTCCAGGGCGGTCGATGAGGTGGCCCCTTTTATCCATAGTTGCGTGCGCCGCCGATCGGTAAAGATCCGGCCGACTCCCCAGTAGGCGATGAGCAAGCCTATCAGGTAGAGCCCGGAAAGTCCGGCGCATATAGCGATCCCGACCGACTCCGGATGTCGCAACCCGAAGCTCCCTCCGGCCGCCGCCCCCTGCATCGTCCGGTAATCAAGCAGTTTCCAGAGCATCACTCCGGCGCTCGCAGCCCATAATACGTTGAGAAGCACGATGAACGAGGTCTCTTTCACGGTGTCGTCAAACATATTGTGCCGCAGTCGGGTGTCGGTAAGGTCGTTCCAGAGATGTCCGAGTTGTTTGCGCGAGTTCTTGAACCGCAGCGCGGAGACGCAGAACAATATTCCGAGTATTAGATAGACCCACGACATTCCCTCCGTTTTCCCGGCGGCTACCGGCGGGGCCGGCGCCACTTCTTCACGCAGCGGGTTGATAAGCACGATCGGCTGCAATCTCTCCCCGGCTCGCTCCCGGGCTATCGAGTCAAGGCGCGCCTGTTCTTCCGGGCTTATCTGTCGCAATGTGTCGACCGCGGCCGTGTCGGCCGGCAACTCCACCCCCGCCGAACCAATTACGGACTGCACCGCGGGCGCACTGTATGGCACCGGCGGATAGGCCAGATAGGGCGGAACATTGTATTCCCTTTTCGGCTTCGCAGGCCCGGGGCGCGTGATGGTCGCCGCCGGTGTCGGCGTCGCCGGCTCCGTCTGTCCAAACGGATGGATCGCCTCTATCGGCTCGGAGATTCCGTCGATTTCATGCCAGCCTCCGGGCTGGGTCGTCGCTATGCTGTCGGGCCTTGCCATCAGAGCCAACCCTCTTTTCTATACCATTCGACCGACTTCCGGATTCCTTCCCTCAGGTCGGTCGATGCCCGGAATCCGAAGTCGCGCTCTGCCTTGCTGACATCCGCACGCCAGTTGCGCTGCTTCATGATTCGGAATTTATCGCTGTTCAGTGTGCTGGGCTTCATCCGTGCAACTCCCCATTTCTCCGCCACGGCCGATACCCCTTTCACGGCCCATAACGGCATCCGCATCGGGAATACTATCCTCTTCCCCATCGCCTCCATCGAGAGTCGCCGGAATTCTTTCTGCGTATAGCTCCGAGGCTCGGCAACATTATATATCTCCCCGGTCCGTCCGCGCTCCAACGCGTCGTAGACCGCCCGCGCGAGATCCTCGACATATATGAAGGTCAGCTCCTGTTTCCGATAGCCGACCGAGAAATCAAACCCTTTCTTTATCGACTCGAACATCAGGAAATAATCCTTGTCGCGCGGCCCGTAGATACCCGTCGACCGGAAAATTATCCAGGGAATGGACGACATCTGCAACTGGAGTTCCGCTTTTAGTTTCGACGCTCCATAGCGTGTGTTGGGCTGCGGGATGCTCTCCTCGGTGAACGGTGTATATCCTTTTTCGTCGCCCGGACCGACCGCCGACAGGCTGCTCATGTAGAGCAACCGGTCGGGCTGTTTGCCGCTCGTTTCGAGCGCGGCTATAAATTCTTTGAGATATTCGTAATTGATGCGCGAAAAATCTGCGTATCGCATCACTTTCGTCGCTCCTAAATTATAGACTATCCAGTCCCATTTCCCTTCGGGCAACGCCGCGTTCATGGCCTCCGCGAGACTCCCCGGATTGTCGAAATCAAGCGTAAGGAATTTGATGCGCGGGTCGCCAAGATACTTTCTCGATGTGCTCTCTCTGACTCCCGCCCATGTCTCGTAGCCGCGCTTCAGGGCCTCATCCACAAGAAAACCGCCGGCGAAGCCCCCCGCACCGACCACAAGCACTCTCTTTTTTTCTTTTTCCATTTCTTTCCCTTTTATCGGCTTGAATCAAGCACTCCGAATGAATAGCCCGCCTCTTTGAGCCATTCAAGACTCTCCGGCAAGGCTTCCCGCAGACGCGCCATGCTCTTCAACGAGTCATGAAACACGATGATCGAGCCGGGACGCGCATTCTCTTTTACATTGCCGACAACTTCCTCTGCCGACAGTCGCCATGAATAGTCGCGCGTCACGAGATCGAACATCACAATCCTGTAACGGCGCTTGAGCACGATGTTCTGCATCGGGCGCAGCCATCCGTGGGGCGGACGAAAGAGGTCGCTGTCTATATATTGCGCCGCTTCCTCCACATCCCTCACATAGTGCTTCGTCCATTTGAGCCAACCCTGAAGATGATGCATCGTGTGATTGCCCACTTTGTGGCCGCGACGCCTCACTTCTTCGTAGAGTTCCGGGTATTTCCTGACATTGTCGCCGACCATGAAGAACGTTGCCTTCACGCCGTAACGGTCAAGCATATCGAGCACCCAGGGGGTGCTCTCCGGAATCGGTCCGTCGTCAAATGTGATATAGACGGTCGGGCGTTCGCCCGGTCGCGCCTTGACGCGAAACAACGCCGTGCCGCACATCCGACGAAACCATTTCGGCGGTCTCTCTATGAATCCCATTCTCGATTATCTTACCGGGCATGCTTCGCCGCGTATTCGTCGCGTAACCGACGGCTGCGCGCCATATCGACCTTCGCTACTTCCGGATCGGCCATGATTGCCTCGCGGCTCACCCCTCCGGCAACATACTGTTCGATCGCCTCAAGGAATATCGAGTCGATATAGCGGTCGTCGGCAGGTCGCGACGCATAGCCGGCGGCGTCAAGCGTGGCCAGCTCATTGACCGTCCGGGCCGCCTCGCTGAGCTCTTTGACATAGTCGGCCTCGGTGTATCCCGCCGCCGTCTCATCATAACCTCCGCCGTAGGCTGCCTCGTAATAGTTACGCAATGTCTCGCGGGTGAAACCCGTTGAGGCTATCACTTGGTCCATATCCTTCGGATCGCCCCCTAACGTGTTGTAGAGGTCTATCACGCGATAGAACTGATAGGGCATCAGACGCGATTCGAGTGTCATCGACACATTCGGCCCGAACGCCGCCGTCACCGCCCCGTTGTAGGCCAGATATTGCGCCATCCGGCGGCTCTGCCCGAGAAGCAGCTTGCGGCCTTTCTCTTTCAGCTCCGCTTTCCCAAGACGGTCGCCAAGACTTCCGTAAAGCTCGGATATGGTCAGCGCTATGGCCGTGTTGTAGGAGGCGGTCCGTGCCGGCAACTTCTCATTCATCAAATCGGCAACTTCAAGGGCCTTGCGGAATTTATCTTTGGCCGCCGCTTCTTTCCCCTCGGAAAGCATTTTGTCGCCCTCGTATAGAAGTTCGGACGCCACATCAAGCATCGATGTCCTCACCGACAGAAGCATCCGTCGGGCCGTCTCGTCGAAATAGGGCACGGTCGCTTTGTCGGCTCCGCCCCAGAGATATTTTTTCGTCACGACATCATACGCCCTGTCCGCGCGCGCCGGCAGTCCCTCCTGCCAGGTAGGCACAAGCTGATGGGTCATTCCCGTCGACCGCAGATAGTTCGTAAGGCCAAGATGATATTCATCCCCCACTGTCGAACACCAGTAAATCGGGCGTTCCCAGCCGTTGGCCGCATTCGTCGCTATTATGTCAAGCATCAGCAGCTCGCCAAGCGATACATATCCTTTCTTTCTTACGGCGGCCGCGTTCCCGAGATCTATCTCGATCTCGCTTACGATGCGCGCCGTGTCCGAGGGGGCGACAAGCCCGCGGGCTATCACAGCCTGCTTGTCGACCGGTATGGTCATTACGCTTGAAGAAAGCATCGGATAGCCGTAAGCATTGTCGCGCGTTCCTTCCGCATAGAGTTTGCGCAGACTCGTCAGCAGGTCGGCCGGCGCTTTCTCAACGCCCGGCAGCGTCACGTCAAGTCGCGCGTAGGCTATGTCTGCAGGAGTCGCCGTAAAATTCACCGGCGCCGCCGTATAGCTTTGCTTCCGCATCTGGTTGGCATACCAATCCGACACCAGATAGCTCAGATTGATTATCTTCACGTCAGGCCGGACACCCTCCACTTCCTGCGCATACCACAATGGGAACGTATCGTTATCGCCGTTGCAGAACACGATCGCATTCGGTTCGAGACTCTCCAGATAGTTCACGGCGTAATCGCGCGCGGCCGTGCGGCCGCTGCGGTCGTGGTCATCCCAAGTCTGACTCACCATCTGAATCGGTATCACAAGGCCGAGCACGACGGCCGCCGCTGCCGCATACAACGACTTGCGACTGTCAGACTCCGGACTGTCGACAAGCACCGGAAGCTGCTCGGGAAGATCCTCCGTTGCTCCCTGTTGAGCTTCCTTCGTTTCTTCCCCTTTGCGTCGCCCTTCAATCCATCGGATTGCCTGCCACAGGCCGGCAACCCCCATTCCTATCCAGATCGCAAACGCATAGAAGGAGCCCGCGAATGCGTAGTCGCGCTCGCGAGGCTGCATCGGCGGCTGATTCAGATAGAGCACGATCGCCACGCCCGTCATGAAGAACAGAAAGAAGATAACCCAGAACTGTTCGATGCCGCGACGCCCGGCGAAGGCCTGCCAAAGGAGTCCGATAATGCCGAGAATAAGCGGAAGGAGATAATAGACATTGTGGCCCGGATTCTCTTTCCCGAGGTCATCGGGAAGCAGACTCTGGTCGCCAAGACGAGCATTGTCAAGCAACGGGATGCCCGTGATCCAGTTGCCGGCGTCGAGCTCGCCTCCCTGATTGAGAACATCGTTCTGCCGGCCCGCGAAGTTCCACATAAAATAGCGCATATACATGTGGATGAGCTGATAGTTGAAGAAATATGCGAGGTTCTGTCCGACGGTCGGCTTATAGCCGATCTTCTGAGGATAGTTCACGAGCCCCGTCATCTGGTTGTAATAAGGCTCGCCCTGCATATCGACCTCGGGAATCTTCTCTCCGCTGGTTGCGTCGATAGCATATATCTCTTTCAGATTGGCCGATGTCGTGTCAAGGTTGACCCACGTCCTGTACATATCCCGGTGAGCCCGGCTGTAGATTCGCGGAAACAACATATTCAGCTCCGGATTGAGCTTGATATCCGACTTATAGTCGCGCTTCACATAATAGTCGCCCCCGCGAGCGGCAAGTCGCTTGTTCGACGCCAGATCCTCGGAGGAAAGCAATCCGTATTCCGAGCGTGTCTCCGCTCCGGCTACCCCCTTTGCATAAAGAGGCTTCCCTTTCTCGACAACCTGATCATATTCCGGAACGCTGACAATAACAGGCTGCCCATCCTCGGTGTAGTAAACCGTATCGTTCGAAACTCTTACCAATTTTCGCTGCGTGCCCGAATAGAGCGTCTCGCCATAAATCAACGGCGTCTCGCCATATTGTTCGCGATTGAGATAGGATGCGAGGTCAAACACATTGTCCGGTGAATTCTGGTTCATCGGAGTGTCCGCACTCGAACGTATCAGGATAAGAGCATAACTCGAATAGCCGACGAATATCACCGCCATACTCCACATCACCACACTCAGCACCCGGACCGGCACCGGCGACAGATAACGCGAAACAAGCATGACAGCTAAAAGGCCTGTCAGAATCCATCCCAACGTCCAGCCTGAGCCTATGAAGAGCATTCCCGACAGAAGGACCGTAACAAAGAACGACAACTTAATCATCGTCGCCGACTTCTGGACGCGAAGTTCATATATCGCCCAGAGGAACGTTACGATCATCACTGCCGCATAAATCAGCGCTCCGCTATTGAACGACATCCCGCAGGTGTTGACAAAGAAGAGCTCGAACTGCTGGGCGATCTTGATGAAGCCCGGCACAAGTCCGAACAACACAAGCCCTATGATCACGAACGACACAAGCAACGCCAACAAGGATTTCAGAACGTTCATGTTCTTCCATTTCCTGTAAGCGAACACAAGAACTATCGCCGGGATACAAAGGAGATTCAGCAAATGAACGGCGATGCTTACGCCCACAACGTAAGCAATCAATATGAGATAACGGTCGGAATGAGGAGCATCGGCGCGATTCTCCCACTTCAAAATCAGCCAGAACACGAGGGCCGTGCAGAAAGATGAAAAGGCATAGACCTCACCTTCCACGGCCGAAAACCAGAACGTATCGCTCCAGCAATAAGCCAGCGCACCGACCACACCACTGCCCATGATGACCAGATACTTAGCCACCGACAGCTCATTTTCCTGATTATCACGCACCACCAGACGGCGCACAAGATGAGTAATCGTCCAGAAAAGGAGAAGAATGGTAAGAGCCGACAACAAGCCGCTCATCGCATTCACCATCAGCGACACATGGGCCGCATCAGAAGCGAAATTAGCGAAAAAGCGAGCCGTCAGCATAAAGATAGGGTTGCCCGGGGGGTGACCCACTTCAAGCTTATCAGCCTGAATAATAAACTCACCGCAATCCCAATAGGATGCAGTCGGCTCGAGAGTGAGCCAATACGTCGCGAGGGCAATTGCAAACACAACCCACCCGATCGCATTATTCACAAGATTATATTTCCTTGAAATCATCGATGAAAGTAAAAAAACCGGAAAACGATTCTTAATCTGCAAAGTTAACGATAATCCCCATAATCCACAAACAAAAAACACAGGCTTTCGCGCAAAGCAAGCTAAAGCTCCGAAAGCCCCGAGAGAAGGCGAAGAGGCTTCTGGCCGAACGAGGATTGCATTACACGGCACGGACGCGATAAATCGCGCCCACCTAAACAAAAAACCACAGCACAAAAGGCTCCGGTAATCTACCTGCGCATTCTCTCCGAAATCTGCCAAAGAACAGCTCCGCGAAGGAACGCGCAGCCGGTGCCATCACTTGCTCCGCTAATCTGCCAGCTAAAAGCCTCGCATCAGTCTCAGCTATTGCTCACTCAAGCGCTTCGCGGGGGGATAAAAAAAAAGCCGGCCCTTTCGGGTCGGCTTGTGTGGCGATTACCTACTCTTCCGCTTTCGCAGTACCATCGGCGTGATAAGGTTTAACTTCTCTGTTCGGCCAAATGAGACACGGTGAAGAGGTGGATCCCTTATGCTTTCATCAGCTATTGCTTACTCAGGCGCTTCGCGGTAGGCAAAAAAAAGCCGGCCCTTTCGGG
>CAMWRW010000014.1 GCA_947176755.1 uncultured Porphyromonadaceae bacterium | reverse complement strand
TGATTTGTAACACAGCACTTTAATAGTTCCGTTCATTTGGTTTACTGGTTTACATCTCGGTTTACAGAAGATGTGAAACTGTGCTGTAATTGCGAATAAATAAAAGAAAAAAGCAGCTACCATTTTGTGATAACTGCTTGATTTTCAACATTTTATCTGTGATCCGCCTGGGGCTCGAACCCAGGACCCCAACATTAAAAGTGTTGTGCTCTACCAGCTGAGCTAGCGAATCCCAATTTTTTGCATTCTCCGTTTCTGCATCATTTTTTCGCTCTCAACTTTTACTCCTCGCGAAGTCCTCGTTTCAGCGTTTTCAGCGTTCGTTTCTCTGAATTGCGTTGCAAAATTACAACTATATTTTGTTTCTTCCAAATTTTTCCAAATATTTTTTATAATTTTGTAGTGATTCAAATAGGGCCCTCCTCCCCTATTCAAGTCTTTTAACCTGTATATCATGATTTTATCTGAGATAGTCGAGCGTATCGCCAATGACGTTGAAAATGGACGAAAGTCGGGAAATTTTCCGGAAAATTCTTTCATCACTCGTGAAGAGGCCCTTGAATTGGCTTCGTGGGATAACCTTGACGAATTATGCGATGCGGCCGACGCCCTGACTCGCCGTCTCTGTGGCAATGGGGTCGACTCGTGCTCGATTGTCAACGCGCGGAGCGGCCGTTGCTCGGAAGATTGCAAATGGTGCGCTCAGGCTTCGCGCCACCGCACCGGCTGCGCCACCTATAATTTTCTCGACGAAGAGGAGGTGATGCGCGCCGCCGCCCATAATGAACGGGAAGGAATCCGTCGGTTTTCGCTCGTGACCTCGGGGCGTTCCGTCACTGACGCCGACCTTGACCGGTTCTGCGACCTTTACCGCCGTCTCTCTTCCGAAACCGACCTCTATCTCTGCGCCTCGATGGGACTTCTTTCCGCCGACCAGATGCAGAAGTTGAAGGAGGCCGGCGTGAAGCGTTACCATTGCAACATGGAGACTTCATCGAAACTCTTCGGCTCGCTCTGCTCCACGCATACCCCGGAAGAGAAGCGCGCCACAATCAAAGCTGCCCGCGAGGCCGGGATGAAGGTCTGCTCGGGAGGGATTATAGGCATGGGTGAAAGCATGGCCGATCGCATAGATTTCGCCTTCGAGCTCGCCGAGCTTGATGTCGACTCTGTCCCCATGAATATTCTGAACCCGATAAAAGGAACCCCTCTCGAAGACACGCCTCTGATTTCCGAGGAGGATATCGTGAGAACCGCAGCCGTCTGGAGATTCATTCTGCCGCAAAAAGCAATCCGCTTCGCCGGCGGACGCATGCGCCTCTCCCACGACTCCATGCTCAGGACTCTGCGCGGCGGAATCAACGGCGTGCTGATGGGAGACATGCTGACCACGGTTTCCAACGATATCGCCTCCGACAAGAATCTTTTTGCCGAGGCTGAACTCGACTTCTCTTCCTTCGCCGACTAATCAAGAATACCAACCTATATTACCTCCGGGCTTAGCCCTGAAATTTAAATACTGTTTTCTGAGATGGACATATCAGTGATCGTGCCGCTATTCAACGAAGCCGAATCCCTGCCCGAACTGGCTGCATGGATTAAGCGCGTTATGGCTGAGAACGGTTTTTCTTACGAAATAATCTTTGTTGACGACGGGTCGACAGACGGCTCTCTTGACGTGATAAAGAGACTGGCGAAAGAGAATCCGGCCATCCGCGCCGTGTCGTTCTCGCGCAATTACGGCAAGTCGCCGGCTCTTAACACCGGCTTCCAACGCGCACGCGGAGAGGTTGTGATCACGATGGATGCCGACCTTCAGGATTCGCCCGATGAAATCCCTGAACTTTACCGGATGATCACGTCGGAGGGCTACGATCTTGTCTCCGGATGGAAAAAGAAACGCTATGACCCTCTTTCCAAGACGCTGCCGACCAAGCTCTTCAACGCCACGGCACGTCGCGTCAGCGGCATCAACAATCTCCATGATTTCAACTGCGGACTGAAAGCCTACCGTAAGGATGTCGTAAAGCGCATCGAGGTTTACGGCGATATGCACCGCTATATCCCCTATCTGGCAAAGAACGCCGGGTTCACCAAAATCGGAGAGAAGGTGGTCCATCATCAGGCACGCAAATATGGAAAGACGAAATTCGGCCTCGACCGATTCGTGAACGGCTATCTTGATCTGGCCACCCTCTGGTTCCAGTCGCGCTTCGGCATCAAGCCCATGCATATTTTCGGACTGCTGGGATCCTTGATGTTCGTGATCGGATTTCTGGCGGTCGTGACGACCCTCACTCTAAAGATCATCTCGATGTGTTCGGAGGGTTATAATTTCTATATCACCAAATCGGTCTATTTCTATCTTTCGCTCGCATTCATGGTGCTGGGCGTGCAGTTTTTCTGCACCGGTTTCATCGGGGAGCTCATCACACGCAATTCCGCCGAGCGGAACAACTATCTAATCTCGGAAGAATTTTGACACTTTCAGGCATCAACATTCTAACAGCAGGGTTGCTTCTCGCCGGAGCGGCCCTCCTGACGGGGTGCAGTTCGGAATGCACTGAAAACAAGAATGCCCTTCCCCGGGCGGATTTCATGGGGACGCTCTCCCCCGGCGAACAACTCACGCTCACCGGCTTGCAAATCGAAGGGGTCGGAGCGCCGGGCGACTCTCTACTGATAGAGCCCTCCTCCACCATCTCCGAATTCTACATCCCCTTCCGGATTGACACGGACCGCACAGTCTACCGCTTTACGCTCGAAGATAGAGGATTGCAATCAGAAGTCACATTCGACTACGACCGAATCCCGACATTCGTGTCGGCAGAATGCGGCGTAAGCTATCGCTACGAAATCCGCGACATTGTCTGCTCCGGAACGCTTATCGATTCCGTGACCTGCCCCGACGGATACATCGACAATCGCGCCGGAGTCAACCTGCATATATGGCTCTCCCCCGCCGCTTACGAATTACCCTTATAGGAAGATGAAGAAGAGAAGCGCCATCAGGCAGAATCAGATTCAGAAACTGATCGGACTGTCGCTGCTGCTGACAATCCTCCTCGGCCAAGCCTTATCGGTGGCGGCTCAGGAAAAAGTGACTCCTGTGGACGTCGATGACGACGCGCCTCGGGTCGTGCTCCATTATTACGACCGTCACGGCAACCAGCTCCAGGAGCCGGTCAGATTCCTCGCCACGCTCGACACGGTAAAAGAGGCCCGCCCCGGCCCGACCTATCCCCTTTACAGCGGGGCGTCGGTCGGAATCAACTTCGGCGACGCAATCATGATGGCATTCGGCCAGAAATATGCCAGCTTCGACATACATGCCGACGTCTCGCTCCACAACTGGGTTTTCCCCACCGTCGAAGCCGGACTCGGCTTCGCCCGGTCGAAACCGGAACATGGGAATTTCACCTACCGCACTTCCCCCTCTTTCTATCTTAAAGCGGGTCTCAACTACAACTTCCTTTACAAAAGCAATCCCGACTATCAGCTCTTCCTCGGCCTGCGCGCCGGATTCTCGCGCTTCAGCTATTCGGCCGAGGATATAACAATCAGCGACAGCTACTGGCAAGAAAACCAACAACTGTCGCTTAACGGACTTCATTCCACAGCCTTCTGGGGAGAAGCGCTGCTCGGTCTGAAAGTAAAAATCTCAGGATGTTTCTCATTAGGCTGGAGCATGCGCGTCCATACGCCGTTCAGCGTGAGCCGCGACCGTTACTCCAAGCCGTGGTTTATCCCCGGTTACGGCGGCACGGACAGTCCGCTTGCCGTCTCCGTGTCGGCCATCTTCACGATCCCTCCCGGGCGGAAAACCGCGGTCAGTTCCGACCGGCCAATTCCTGACGAAGCTCGGGAATCCGCTGAGGAGCCTCCGACGCACTGACAGAAAGAGTTTCGAAAGCCGTGACCCGGGCGCCGGGAATCACGGCTTTTTTCAGTTCGTCGACCGACGGCGTTTTCGAGAGGCGGGCATACTCCTCGAACGTATAGGAGGTAAACACCGAGCCCGGCCCAAGACCCTGCATGTTAAGCCACCATCCATCGCCGATCTCCACCGGACGCGACTGCGCGCTGATATCGGAGGGAGCCGGGAAATATGTCACCGTTCCCTGCGGAGACATCGTTATGGCTACATTGTCGGAATAGGGACCCGACATCTTGAAAGCCGAAGCCTTCAGCACGAAAGCTGCCGGGCGCTCAGCCGGAATAGGTTGAGCGAGGTCGGCCGACGAGGTTGAAGAAGCCGTAGAGGCCACCTGCGCCGATTTTTGCGAGCATCCGCAGGCAAACAGGGCCAACGGAATGAAGAAAAACGTTTTATTCATTGTCTTGTGGATTATCCGGGTTGTAGAAATAATCTTAATTACGCGAATAGTCAGAATCGCGTGAATTAAATAATTTCGAACACATACTTAACTCTGCGCAAAGATAACAAAACCGTGGAATCCTGCAAAAATAAAAAGCGACGTAGAACCTCAGGCTTCCGCAAGACGTTAGAAAACTAAATAGTTCCACTTATTAAACCGGACCGTAATGGAAAAGAAACTTCTTTCACTTCTTGCCGGCGCATCACTGGCCGTCGGGGCTCTCATGCAGCCCGCACAGGCCGAAGCCTGCACACGCGTGCTTTACCAAGGCACGGACTCTCTCAATATTGTCTGCCGTTCGCTCGACTGGCGCACACCCATTCCCACCAATCTCTATGTCTATCCCCGCGGAATCAGCAAACAGGGGTCGAATGCAGAAAAGACCATTCACTGGACCTCGAAATATGGCTCCGTATATGCCGTGGGCTACGACGGAGGGGTCACCGAGGGAATGAATGAGGAAGGCCTCGTGATCAACGGACTCTTCTGCAAGGGCACGGTCTATGACAATGCCGACACCACCGACCGGCCCGCGATGTCGATGGCAATGTTTGTGGCATGGCTTCTCGACCAGAATTCCACCGTTGATGAAGTCCGGGCGGTCCTTGAGAAACATGAATTCAACATCGGCGGAGCGACCTTCGACGGGGGCACCGTCTCCCAACTTCACTGGGGCGTCACCGACCGCTCCGGTAAAAGCATCATCTTCGAGTTTGATCATGGCGTGATCAAGATTCACGATATGGGCGACTATCTGGCCATGACCAACGATCCCGGATGGGAAAAGATGACCGCCATCATCGACTATTGGAACAACATCGGGGGCACGCACATGCTTCCGGGCACGGTCACGAGTCCCGACCGTTGCGTGCGCGCGAACTTCTTCGCCCATCAAGTGAAGAAAGTCGGCGAAACGGATCTCGGCGTCTCTATCGCCAGAAGCGTGCTTCTGAACTCCTCCGTCCCCTACACTTATGAGATTGAAGGAATGCCGAACCTGAGTTCGACACAATGGCGAAGCTACGCCGACACGCGCGACCTCCGCTATTATTTCGATATCGTCACCAACCCCGGATATTATTACATCGACCTCTCAAAACTCGACCTCCGGAAAGGAGCTCCGATTCTTAAACTCGACACGTCGAAGACCGTCGACCTTGTCGGCGACGCCAACGGGCGTCTCGAACGTTCCAAAGGGTTCACTCCGATGTATTGATAATATTCCCTTACCAAACTAAATCAGCGAAGAGGATATCCGAAAATCGGATATCCTCTTCGCTGATTTATAATGTATCTTTAGTTTCCGAGGGTCAGAAAACAACCTTTTCAACTGAATCCCCTGTCCGGCGAATAAGGATATCTCCCGGACGCGGATTGGCCACACGCATACCCTGAAGGTTGAAATAGACGGGCTCGCCTTCGGTCGCAACTTCCGCGATGTTCTCAACGCCCAACCCGTGAGGATTCGAATAAAGGGCGTGGAAGGAAATCTTGCCGGTTTCAGGATCCTCCGCGATATCAGAGAAAGCGGCACCGGTGTCGACTTTAGCCCAGGAAGTGAATTCATATTCCGTCACATTTGACGTTCCCGGGAAGGGATGGGCTGAGGCCGTCGCTGCATTCTTCCGGCCATTGGCTTCAATCAGATCGACATACTGATGAGTCGAAGTGTTGTTAACTTTATTACTATCGAAAACAGCCGGAATAAAATCAATATGCCAGATAAGCATACCGTGGCCGGGGATGTAAGTGTCCCAACCCGTGTTCTGACGGTTTTCGGCAAGAAAATATTCATTTTCCTTCTCCGTCCGGATAATGATAGCGTCGTTGGAGTCAAAAAGATTTTCAAGCTCATAATCGGCCTCTCCCACCGTCAGATCACGAGGAGACATCCATCCGAGGGCATATCGCTCGTAAGCGGAATATGCGGGTGGCGTTCTCCCGTCGTTGTTGTACGGACCATAGTCGAGCACGGAATATTCTCCCGGAGTGTAAGCGGAGCTGTAATCCGTGGCATAAAGGTCGGGAAGACCCATCACATGACTGAACTCATGGACAAAGGTGCCGATACCGTCAGGACGCTTTGCCTGAAAGTCGGTTTCGTTTGAACAAGCATAATGATCCGCACGGACACCATCGACAACACACGTCTCGTTTGCGGCGCTCAGATCCCAGGAGTGGGGCCAAACGGAATTAGCGGGGCCTCCGTCGGCTTCTCCGTAACCGGCATAAAAGATATAGACATTGTCGATCACGCCGTCTCCATCCGTGTCATACTGGCTGAAATCGACCGTATCGTCAAGAATGGCGAGCGCGTCCGTGACCATATACTCAGCTCGCTTGTCGTTGCCCCACATATCGTTTGAGCCGTAATACGACATATTGTTGGGCAGTTCAACCGGGCCATAGAGATCGAAATCGGGCGTAAACTGAGGATTGCCTTCGGAGTCTACAGAATTGCTTGAGAAATAATCGAGACATGAACCGGTGGCTCCGAAGCCGTCGAAACCATTCTTTGAGAGGAGATCGCTCCAGTAAGCATGAACTCCGTTCTCTTCGGCATAGTCATCGTAAGAGAATTCCGAGCTATTGTAACGGCCGAATTTAATATCTTTAAATTCGACAATTATCACGAGCGCTTTCGGAGAGCCGAAGAGAGGGAAAGTCGTAGCTGAGAGGCCGGGACCCTTTCTCGGAGTCTCGGCATCGACACTGCGGGCGGCTGCCCGGCTCAGGGCATTCATGCGGACCTGCATCCCCTTTTCAATCATTGCCGGAGAGATGCGGGAAAGGAATTCCGCATCGGCCTTCGAACGGGCCTCAGGATTGCGGGCAGCAATCTTCGAGGGCACCATGGCGCTGGAAGCATCGAAATCAGCATAAACATATCCGAGATCGGAATCGTCCATAAGGAGGAAGCCGTCGGTGGTCATAGTGAAGTGAGAGCGCGGCCCTCCCTTTCTAACAATCGTGAGCGAGGATCCGTCAGGCTGTTCAACCACGACGGGAGTGCGTTTCGCCGGTTTGGCATTCGCTTCGGGAGCCGGGGCAAGTGCTAATGCACCCAATGCTAACGCCGAAGTAGTCAGAATGCGAAAAGCTGAAGGTTTTAATTTTTTCATGTGTTATGGTTGGATAATTAAATATCGGATTTTACGAATCGCAATAATTAATCGCGATTACTATAACGCAAAAATAATAAAAAAATTAGAAAAGAGTGGAAAAGTGGTGAAGGTTATGAAACTTTAACTGAAATCAAACGGGATGCTTCGACAAAGGGGACAAAAAAGGCGCGCCATTGACGGCACGCCTTTATTTAATTATGTCGGACGCAGATTAGCGAACAACTTTCTTGTAGGAATTTGCACCTTCCTTCACGATAACAACTTCGCCGGCAGCGGGGTTTGCAACTTCAAGACCCTGGAGGTTGAAGTAGCGGGGAGCAACGTTGCTTGCGTCAGCAGCTACGCTTTCAACACCCGTAGCATCGAAAGTGAGCGTGGAAACGCCGCAAGAGATAGACTCATCGATGATGGGGAACAGACCGTAGTTGTAGAGGTCGCAACAGTTGGCAACGAGACCGTTCTGGATGGTGATGGTAGCCTTGTTGTCCTTGATGACCATGTTGGAGATGGGGTCGCCATAGAACTCAAGCTCTTCGAGCACTTCGTCGATAGAGAGTTCGTTGAGATAGTAGAGATTACCCTCGTTGTTGCAGAAGTAGAGGGGACCCATCGGCCAGAGGAGCATATCTGAATACTGGGGATTCACACCGGGCTTAACGAGAACGCAGTTGGGGTTCTCAGCGTTGATGTAGATGTAACCGGTCTTGGAAGAAGCGGCATTCACCTCGGCCCAAGCAGTGTCAGCACCGTAAGGGTCAACGATGATGAATTCAGTCCAAGTGCCTTTCTTCTTCAACAGATTCACTTCGTAAGGAGACTGGAAAACCTTCAGATAATCAGTTGCCCACCAATCTGCGAGAGCCATAAAGCCATCGGTGTAGGTAGCCTTGCCGCACTCTTCCCATTCAGCGGGGTTGAAAGTGAAGAACTGCTGGCTTTCGTCGCCATACTGCTTGGGATCGGTAACGATTACGTTGTAGAACGCAGCGTAACCCGACATCTGAGCAAAACCGGCGTCAGTTGCAAAGAAACCTGCATCCGGACCGAGAGTTGCGATACATCCATCCTCATAAGCGGGCGTGCCGTTGCTATACTGTACGCCGTTGGGGCAAATTTTAAGAACAGTGCCGGAAGTTTTTGCTTTGGTCTGAGCATTGAAGGGGATATACTTCAGCGGACCTTCAGCCGACCAGTCGGATTCAACAACCTGCTCGGGAATAGTGATAGTACCTTCGGCAATGTTTACATTTGCCACCACAGGATAACCAACATAGAAGTTGGTGCGCTGCATCAGACCGTAGATGTAAACCTGGTTAGCGAGGGGACCCTGCTCGAAAGTGAGCGTACAGTTGTGCTCGTCCTGGTCGAAGCCGGAATCGAAAGAGTACATCCAAACGCCGAGAAGATCAGCAACACTGGAGATGCTGAGTTCCTTCTGAGCGTCGCCGCGAGTGCCGGCTACTTCGGAAAGATTGGAAACTTCTGCAGTCATGTTCAACTGCTCAGCGGGCACAGTGTTCACCTTGCCTGCGAGGGCCGGCGTAGCTGCGAGTGCCACAGCAAGGGCTGCGTAAATTTTCTTCATGTTAAATGAATGTTAATGGTTGGTTGATATTGATATTGACTTTTTCAGTAATCCCGGCCCTCTTCATTTCGTGAGAAGCGCGGCTGAGAATGTTTTCAAATGCAAAAGTAAAAGTTTTTTTTCAAACTCCAAATTTTTTTCACTTTTCAATCATAAAAATTTCTTCCAGAATTTACATGTTTTTTAGCATATTGCCACGACATGAATTAGAAGACCCCATCTTCCCGAAGGAAAATGGGGTCGATTCTATTGAAAGGGGGTTAGTATCCGTGGCAAATTGCCACCTTGATTACTTCATTATTTTTTTCACACTCTTGCCGTTCTTGCGTTCGATAACGAGCATGCCTGCTTCGGGATTTTCAATTCTCGCTCCCTGCAGATTGAAATATTCAACATTGCCGTCGGCCTCATCGGCGATGATATCCTCGACTCCATTAGTGGAGAATGAGAAATACATCGAGCCCAGCGACTGGTTGCGACCGTTGGCAACATAGTAAGCGCGAACCTGGAACACACCGTTGTGGTTCAGATTGCTCATATCGACATTAGCTTTCGCCTGACCCTTGTCGCCTCCTCCGAGGAAAGGATAGTCGCGATAGATCTGATCTTTTACGGTTTCATATTTTCCTGTCTCCGGGTTGTACCATTGGATACCCATCGAGAGGCTTGAATCGAAGAAGCCGCTCTGGACCGTATAGTCGAGCACGACCTCAACATCACCTGTGTTGTCGGCCACATACACATCCTTGAAGTTCTTATCGTCTAATGTAATATCCACCTTCTGAGAGGCATTCTCCACAAAGAAATCATCTATAGCGATCTTCAGCGAGCTTCCGTTATATTCCATTTCAACGTCGCCATACGTGCCGATAATTTCTCCTGTCGTGCGGTTCTGAAGTCTGAGTGTGTAGGTCTGGTCCGTGCCATAGTCATCAGCACCGGCTGCGAGATAAAACTTGACAATCCATTTGTTGTTGACCGTCTCCCCGGCAGGAACGCTGACAATGAAATTGTCGGCGAGATACTGAGTCTTCCCGTTGCGGACAAGCACGGGCTGAACACAGCAGCTCAGATCAAGATCGGAATCATTGTCGACAGTCGCAGTGATCATCGTGTTCTTGTTGCTGTAAAGACGTCCGATAACGACATCCTTAAAGTCGAGAACGAACGGGCCCTCGTTGCTGACGGTATAAGTGCCGCCGTCAACCTTCACGAAACAATAATTGGTGTAGCCGTAATAGGTCTCCACAGGCTGATAGGGAGCATCCTCTTTCGTATTGTCGAGGACAACGAAGGTCACCTTATAATCACCGTTGCCAAGAGTTTCCGGAATATCTACGACAGGAACCGTTTCGGGATATTTGATATAATATCCGTGGCCGAGATCAAGATGATTGTCGCTCCAGGTTTCGCCGTTTCGATTGATACGGAAGGGAGCGTAGGTTGCCGTTCCACCGTTTATCGGCTGGAATTCGGCAAAGATGGAGACATCAAGGTGTCCGCCGCTCTGGTTAGCCCAGCCGGTAGGCTCATATCCTTTGAGATTCCAGTTGAGGGTTTTACCAACGGCCTCAACCTGAGAAGTTCCCCACTGAGTCAGGTTTCCGTAGACAATCGGAGTCGGTTTCCCGGTAGGTTTCTGGATTCCGAACACGGCATCCTGGCTGTAATTAAAGCCACCGAGCGAACCGCCCGTGCCCTGGGCCTCCGGATTGAGGACATCAAGGAGATAGTAACCGTCTGAAACGCCTCCCCAGCCCCAGTTGAAGTGGAAATAGCCGTTTCCGTCATAACCGTCGCAGATGAATGAGTGTCCGCCATCGATCGACGTGCCGTCATAAATCACCGGGCCGAGATTCTTGATATTTTCATAAATCTTGGTTGTCCACTGATTGTAGGACATCGTGGTGCGGTCCTCGTAGGTAACGGAGGGGTCATACTTGAAATAATCCCTGAGTGCGATCGCAATTTTATAGCTCTGTGCGCCTGAAGCATCAGCGCCATAGTTCATTTCTACGGAATAACCGCACGCCTTCATGAGGGTCGCCACGGCATCTGCCTGCTCGTCGGTGTAACTTCCGGTCGTATATGAATCAAGCATCTTGTCCCATTGGAAAGGAGTTGTTTCAAGATTCATGCGGAGTTTCTTTGTGCCCCACTGATAGGTCAGGATTCCCGTTCCCCTCTCGGGATATTGGAAATAATTCAACACCTGGGCAAAGGAAGTAGCGACACATCCGGTCGGAGTCTGAGCACCGTTAAGCGACGGAGTCATCTTGTTGTAAGGAGCGTCCTGATTCCACTTTGTCTTTACCAGAGGCTCGATTGCCGTCCAATCCTCGGGAGCATAAAGGGGGGCATCGTCGTAGGATACACCTTTAGATTCTATAAATTCGATTCGACGGCCGATTTCAGAGAGCCAGCCCTTCAGAGGCGCGGGCACATTATCCTTATCAAAAAGGCCGTCGTCAGAATAACCGAGCAGCGGAGCGGCAGCTTCGCTTGCACTCAGAATCGAGAAACCGGAATGTCCCTCGCGTGTGAATACGTATGCAGCGGGCGCACCATCGCGTGCAGTTGCGCAAAAAGCGAGCTTGAGAGAGGAGGCCGGGGCCTTACGGGCTTGCGCCGGGCACGAGGATTCATACCGTTTCAAGGCCTGCTCCGGAGAAAGCGTCGCCGCAAATCCGGAAGCCGCAAGAGTGAGCGTGGCCAGAGAGCAGAACAGTTGTTTTATCATAATCTGTTTTAGTGTTAATGTTTCGTTAGAACTTACGAATCGCCGTTGGAGACGCGCGTGATTCTACTGAATAGTGAGTTTTATGGATATTGACCCACAAATTAAGTTAAAAAAGAGATACGTTCAAAATTTTAGAAAAAAATATTAGTAGATTCTACAACATATTTTAGCTTCTTTAACATAAAGTTTTACATAAAAAAGGCCGCACCTTTCGGTGCAGCCTTATTAAAAGATCGGTTGTTATCAGTTAATAACGGGGAGGAGACTCAGGTCGATCGCAGGGTTATACTGGAACTCTCTTACCGGAAGAGCGAAACGCCATCCGTTGCTATACTTGGTCGACTGAGAAGCCTCTGTTCCGAGAGCACCGGGCGACCAGTTTCCGGAGTTAACATCACCTGCCACCCACTCTTTGTGGATATGGGGAAGGTTCCAACGTTTGAAGTCGGTGAAGTTATGACCTTCGCCGAGGAGTTCGGCACGACGGCTGACGCGGATTTCTTCAAGCAGGGCAGTTCCTGTGGAAGTGCAGGTGTAGCCGGGGACGCGAAGTTTCTGGAACGCCTCGAATTCCTGAGCAGCATCAGCGAACGTGCCTTTTCCTTCAAGGGCAAGTTCTGCGAGAGCCTCTGCGCGGGTGAGAGCCATTTCTGAAGCGCGCATCCAGGGAAGAGCGCTGTTACCGTAAGGAACGTTGCCCCAGAATTTACACTGTGCACCAAACTGGATATTGGTCGGCGTACCCCAAACTTGATTTCCGTTAGCGTCATTGGCAAGACGGACAGACTTATCCTTGTTGCGAGAACCCGGAGTAATGAAGAAGTAGTTGTAGAAACCATCATCCTGAACCATTTCCGAAAGGTCGCCGGTGAAGACATTCGTGCGGTAATCCTCCAGCCAGTTCACGATAGCGTCGATCATACCGTAGTTCTTGTTCTTGCCGTTGCGTGAATAAACGTTGGAGTAGTTCATGTTAAGGAAGTTCTCGGGGGAAACCATCTTCTCGTCCCAGAAAGAAGCGGCTTTGAGCTTGCCGGGGTTCTGACGGGTAGAGAGCGCTTCGAGCTTATCGGGAGTCCAGTAGTATTTGCGACGGAGGTCATTTTCATCGAGCAGACGATAGAGAGTCATGTCGATAGCGCCACCACCCATACCCCAGGAGTTGATGTAGTGACCGTTACAAGCATAGTGGCAACCCCATGACCAGTAGTAAACCTGGTTAGCGGCGGGATTACAGTGCCAGATGAAGTCGGTGCAGTCCTTATAGAAACCTGCGAAGAGATCGTCGCCTTCCATGACGGTGAAGCCTTGCATTGCAAGTTCAGCCTCATCGGCGGCAGTCTGCCAGTCATGTTTAAGAAGAGCGGTACGCGCTTTGATACCGTGAGCTACGTTTCCGTTAGTCTCCCACTTATTGGAGCGGTCGCGGCCACTCTTGGCATAGAGAGCGAGCGCCTCGTCGCAGTCAGCATAAATCTGGTCGAGAACGTCATTCATCTTCACGAGGGGAGATTCACCTTCGGAAGCCGTAAGACGCAACGGGATACAGTAGGCCTCGCCATTGCTCGAATCCTCCCAACGGTTGGCATAATAAACGAGCAGTTTATTATATGCATGGGCACGCATCGTGAGAGCGGAAGCCTTGATGAACTGGAGCTGAGGATCAGCTTCCTCCTCTGAAGTGAAAGGGAGTGCGTCACAGAGACGGTTAGCTTGAGCCACGAGGTTATAATAGTATGCCCAGGGGAATCCGGTAGTCCATTGGTTGTTGACGTTCATACGCGACCACGCGTCAAGACCGGCCTGGTTGGGGTTGTTCCACATACCGGAGATCCAGTCGTTACCCATGCAATCGTTGAACACATAGTTGGTATATGCCTCTCCGGTGTTCTGGTTGAAATCAATACCCTCATAAGGCGTATTCATCGATTCAAAGAGACCGTCGAGAGCCACCTGAGCCACCGAGGGATCCATAAGCTGAACATCACTGATGTCGGTTATCGGCTGAACATCGAGGAAGTCGTCGTTACAGCCAACGAGCGTACCGGCAAGAGCGAGAGCAGCGCAGCCGAAATATATCGATTTGATATTCATGATTTGTTAAGTTTTACAGAATTAAAGGATTAGAATCTAACACCAAGCTGGAAGGTATAGGTGCGGGCGGGCTGATAGTAAGCACCGTTCGAACCTACAGTGCCACCCATAGCGGCTTCAGCGTTAAGACCTTTGCGGGCCGTCACGATGAATACATTCTCCATCTGGAAGCCGATGTTGATGCCACGCAGCTTCATAGCGTTCACCCACTTGGAGGGGAGATCGTAGGAAATGTTGAGATTCTTGAAGGTCAGATAATTCGCGCTTGTAAGGAAGCGGGAAGAAGACGCGTTGTTATCAACAGAATACTGAGTGTTGAGCGTCGGGAGCACAGACTTGCTGATGCGGTCGGGGCTGTCGGCGGTCATGCCTTCGGGAGCTTCAAACCAGCTGTTGAGCACGTCGGAATGAAGAGCCTTGGGAGCCTGCGAACTTACGCTGAGAAGGTCCATATAGTTGGAGTCCAGAATCTTGCCACCGAGGCTGTAAGTGAAGAGCATACCGAGATTGATACCCTTCCAAGAGAGAGTAGTACCGAATGATCCGTAAACGGTCGGAAGTTTCGTACCCATCAGTTTACGACCGGCGTAAGATGTATTATACGTGTAGTATTCACCGTCGATTTCAACGAAAGAATCATTAGCCTTAGCTTCGTTAAGAGTAGTGTTCCAGGTGGACTCGTTGTAAGTGCGTCCGCCGCCATCATGATAAGTATAGAAGTCAGGCGAATCAGGATTCATCTTGTAGAGAGCGCGACCGTTGGTCATATCTACACCTGCATATTCGTAAGTGTAGTTTTCATAACGGCTCTTGCCCTGGAAGAGTGCCGACGAGGGAAGGTCTTTGCTGTTGGGCAGACGAACAATCTTGTTGGTGATGAACGAGAAGTCGCAATTGAAATTCCATTTCAGGTTGGCATTACGGATAATATCAACGCCGAACTGGAGCTCCCAACCATGATTCTTCATCTCGCCGATGTTGGTGGAGATGGTCGGGTTGTAACCGGTGTTTCCGAGAGAACCTACTGAAGAAGGAAGGGCGAGGCTATAGATAAGGTCGGAGTTACGCTTGTCGAAATATCCTACGCTGAAGGTGAACCGATCGTCAAAGAGCGATCCTTCAAGACCGAGGTCAAGAGTGTTGGTTGCTTCCCACACAAGGTTGGGATTGGCGATCTGAGCGGGGATCAGCGTACCGTTCATTGACCAGTCGTAAAGGGTCAGGTAGTTATAGTAAGAACAGTTCTGGTTGTTACCTACAGAACCGTATGCGGCGCGGAACTTCAGATAGTTGATCCAGTTGATATCCTGCATGAACTTTTCCTTAGTGATGATCCAGCTTGCACCAACCGACCAGAACGTACCCCAACGACGATCTTTTGCAAACTGAGAAGAACCGTCGCGGCTCAGAGAGACTTCACCGAAATATTTCTGATCGTAGTTGTAACGGACGCGACCGAGATAGGTTTCAGTTGCGTAACCCATATCAGCTTCGAGGGCCGCGGTGTACTCCTCATCGATGTTAAAGTTTCCGAGAGAGTAGATACCGTCGAGTTTCTGACCCTGAAGAGAAACATAAGAGTAACCCGTTCCGATGCGGTTAACCTCGTGGCTCAGGACAACGTCAACATGATTCAGACCGTAATCGTGTCCCCAGTTAAGAGTCTGGGAGAAGTTCCAGTTCCACTCGTTGTCGAATTCTTCAGAGATACCACCCATACCCTGCTGCGAACCGATCTTATTCGAATTGTAGGTCATATACTTGGTCATCGTGCGATACATACCGGCACGAAGGGTGAGTTCGAAGTCGTAAGGAAGGACAGCCGTACCGTAGAGAGAGCCGTTGAATGTGATGGCATTGTTGCGGATGCGGTTGGCGTGAGTGTTCCAGATGATATTTGAACCGGCATTCAGACCTTCGGTGTTGTAGACCTTTTCTCCGGTTACAGGATCAACGACGATGTCGCCGTTCTCATCATGCTGATAGATTGACTGGATAGGAGAATAGAACTCAGTCTGGAAGGGGTTGATCGTTGAGTTGAGAGCGCTGGTCGATACGTTGGCAGTCGAACCCTTGGTGTAAGATGTCGAAAGGCTCGTACCGGCGCGTAAATAGCTTACGGGGTTGAAGTTTGCATTCAGACGGCCGGTGAAGCGCTCGAAGTCAGTGTCGATCACATAACCGTTCTGCTTCAAGTAACCCATAGAAGCGAAGATGTCGAATTTATCGGATGCGCCGGCTGCGTTCAGGTTATATTCCTCGCGGAAACCGGTCTGGGTGATAGCGTCCCACCAGTTAAGGTCGTTGTAACCGGGAAGAATACCGATTCCGGCACGCATCATACCGTTCTCGTCGAAAAGCTCCTCTCCTGCAACGGGAACCCAAACACCGTTCTCATCTCTCATACCGAAAGGATTCGAACCCTTACAGAACTGGCTTACGAAAGAGCCGGTCGTGGAAGTGAGCGCTTCAGCGTATGTTCTGTCGCTGGTCTCAGCGACACCCTGAGTGTAACCCTTGAGAGAGGTTTCCATCCACTGTTTGGCATTCAGACGGCTGTAGAGGGGAAGGGCGAGCGTGTAAGCACCCCAGTTCATCTGGAGGTTGACGTCTACGCGACCGGTACCTTTTGCTTTCTTCGTTGTGATCAGCACGACGCCGTTCGCACCGCGGCTACCATAAAGGGCGCAGGAAGCGGCATCCTTAAGAACCGACATAGACTCAACGTCAGCAGGGTTGATGTCGGAAATCGAACCTGTATAGACAGCTCCGTCGACAACATAGAGAGGACTCTGCGCTGCGCTGTTGAAAGAGTTGAAACCGCGGATACGGATCTGGGGAGAAGACCCGGGGTAACCCGTCGAACTGTTTACGTTCACACCGGGGGCGCTACCTTCGAGGGCGGCCGTTACGGAGGTTACGGGACGCTCTTCGATATCCTTCGAACCGACAACAGCAACCGAACCGGTCAGAGACTCCTTGTTTGCCGTACCGTAGGCAACGACCACGAGGTCCTGAAGATTTTCAGAATCCGACTGAAGTTTAACCGTCATGTTAGCAGAAACGGGAACTGTCTGAGCCACATAGCCCACATAAGTCACCTTTACTGACTTTACATTCATCGGGAGGTTGAGACTGAAGTTACCGTCGACATCAGTGGCCGTACCCTGACCACCTCCGACGGGCATCACTGTGGCACCGATCAACGGCTCATTATTGGCCGCATCGACAACCGTTCCGCTCACGGCGCGCGTCTGGGCACATAGTTCCCAGCTCACTGCTGCAAGCGTCATAAGGATCAAAAAGAGTTTTCTCATACCTTAATTGTTTTGATGTAAGTTATTATTGTTTAGTTTGTTTCTTGAAAGCGTCGTTTTCAACCGCGCTACCCTCCGGGCTGCGCTAACCGGCCGAAATTTCTTGCTATACGGATATGACAAATGCAAATTTAAAATTTTTTAAGATAACGTCCAAATAATTTTTTCAATTTACAAATTCTTTTTAACATTCAGTCCGCTCGGAAGGGATAAGTATTTACTTTTCCATGCGTTAGGCGGCTATATGTTTTACAACAGTGTCGCATCGGGAGCCATTCCGCTATCAAAATCGATATTTTGTTCAAGGGGTGAATTCAATAGAGAACCCGCCCGTGATGCGCAGGAAGCCCGGCGTCATGACGGAATAAGGGTCGCGCTTTCGGCGCGACCCTTTTCAATTTTACAACTTGGCGATCAATAAATTCAATAGGATATCAGTACGGGATGACCCGGCAGCCCGACGTAGGGATAACCGGGATGGCTGTCGGCAAACTTGCGGGCGGCAGCCGCGGCACGGTCGAGAGAGGAGGCAGTGTCGGCAACGGCATACCATCTGTCGCCGGCGGCCCGGGGGGCGCAGGCGGCCCGATATCCCTCATTTCTCAGCGCCTCAGCCTGAGCTCTCGCATTGGTGTTCATCTTGTAAACCCCCACCCCGACGGCCCATCCCGCGGGAGGGAGCGTGTCGCCGGGAGCAGCCTTCAACCGCTCCTTGACAACATAGAGAGAATCTCCATTGACAATCTTCAACTGAGGCCCGTCGTCGCTCATAAGTCCGGAAGCGGGAAGCATTCTCAGCTCGGCCTCGGCCTGACGCTTGGCCAACGCGGCGTCGTAGGCCGCCCGATAGTTACGCTCAGTGGGCTTGCACCCCGCCAGCAATACCGACGCGACACAAGCCCACATTATGATTTTTATAGTTTTTCTCATTTAAGTATGTGTACGAAATTATTTATAGTATCGGATTATGAAGTATGTGGATGAAATTTTGGATTCGGCTGAAGGCGTCATGGGGTTCCATAACAACTGAAGCCGGATTCTAAAGTTCGCCTCAGAATTTATGAGGCGATGCATTAAATAATTTCGTACACATACTTATTAATTGACCTGAATGATCAGATGAGAGGAGAGCGACCAGAAACGCTCGGGATTTACGATCTCAACGGTCTTCGGACCATCTTTCTCGCCTACGATTCTGTAAGAACTTTCAGGCATATTTGTCCAGATCTTCACTTTCTTGGCGTTGCAAGGAATTGACTTCAGCGTGCGCTTGTCGGCGGTGACGAAGTAAGAAGCATCGAAATCTCCCTTGAGAACCTTTGTGGCGCCGAGGAATTTCTTTTCAAGAAGGCCTTTCTGCTTGAGTTCTTTGTTGGTGCCGATCGCGTAATATACCGTGTTAGCTTCATTTTCAGCGGCTACGGCTGCGGCCTGAGCTTCCTCTTTGGCAGCGGTTTCAACGCGAACCTGCTCCTCGCCCTGAGCCACACGCACATTGAGCGTATCAATCGTGCTGCGTGCAGACGACAGTTCGGCTTCAAGCTGAGCGATCTTCGCATCCTGCTGCTCGATGTGCTGGCGAAGCTGAGCGATTGTCTTGGCCTGAACGGAATTATTATTTCCGGCGGCGTTCACCTTAGCCTCCATTTCCGCAAGAAGCTTCTTGTTGGCTGCCAGACGCTCTTTAATCACGGAAAGGTTATGGCGGATTTCAGCACGTCTGTCGCCCTGATCCCCCACTCCCATATTATAGAGAAGACCTTCCTGGGAGTTGATCGAGTCGAGACCGGTGTAGATATCTCCCATCAGCAACATCAGCGAATCGTTGAACGTGCTCGCCTCTTCATACTGGCTTGTGAGCTCGGCGATACGCAGGGAATCCTCCTCGAGTTTCTTCTGATTTCCGGCACAGGAGGAAAGAAGCAACACGGCTGCGCCAAGGAACAACAATGATTTTTTCATAATGCTCTATATTAGTGGATTATTAATTATCAATCCTATTTTCCGCAAATATGGACAGAAAACAAGATGCAAGTTTTTACTTGCCTTCGATAACAATAACAATCTCACCTTTTGCCTGGTTCACGGCAAAATGTTCGGCAAGTTCGCCGAGCGTGCCGATATGAAAGGTTTCGTGGAGTTTGGAGATTTCTCTGCAGACAGAACTTTTGCGGTCTTCGCCAAAGGATTCGGCGAGCTGGCGGAGGGTTCGGGCCAGTCTGAGGGGGGATTCATAGATTATGACTGTCCGCTCCTCGTCGGCGAGTTGGCTCAGACGCGTGGCGCGTCCTTTTTTCAGCGGAAGGAAGCCTTCGAAAAGAAATCTGTCGCAAGGCAAACCGGAGCCTACAAGGGCCGGGACAAAAGCCGTCGGCCCGGGGAGACACTCGACATCGATTCCCGCTTCGCGACATGCACGGGCAAGCATGAAGCCCGGGTCGCAAATTCCGGGGGTACCGGCGTCGGAAACCAATGCTATGTTCTTTCCCGCCTCAATCTCCTCGACGATTCCGGAGACTGTGGCATGTTCATTATTGCGGTGATGACTTCGGAGGGGGGTATGAATATCGTAATGGCGGAGAAGCACGCTGCTCGTGCGCGTATCTTCGGCAAGGATCAAATCAGCCTCCTTGAGCACGCGCAAGGCGCGGAGCGTGATGTCCTCGAGGTTCCCAACCGGCGTGGGAACGATATAAAGTTTCCCTCCCATCAACCGAATGATTTTAACACAATATCCATAAAGGCAGCGACTTCCGGATCTTCCGGATCAAATCCCGCCTGATAGAAATAATCGGCAGCCTCTTCCGGCGACGACATCAAGGAAATCTTTTCCAACGCGGCATTGAAGTCTTTAGAAGAGCCGCCGAAAAGTGTGCGACAGAAACGGAACCGGTCGTTGAGACAGAAAATCGGTCGCGGGATGACATGATTGGAAGATTCCGTCCCTGCCGGCTGAACGCTTTCAGAAGAGGGGGCGGCTTTCACTTCCTTCGTTATTTCCATCTCCTCCTCTTCATCATCCGGGAGACAGTATTCACAATCATCATCCTCTTCGTCCGGCCAGGAGGGAGCCTGCTCCTCAGGTGTCACCGCCAGCTTAATCGGGGCAGCGACCGACTCCTCTGCCGATTCATCAGCCTCCGCGGACATTTCACGTTCCTTCAAGGCCTTGATATCCTCGTAAATTTCGGTCAGTTTGTCGAGAGCGCTATCAAGGAGTTCGGATTCCTTTTCCGGCCGCAGGCCGGAGAGAGCCACAAGCCCCTCCACTTCATAAAGCGCTTTGAGAATGTCTTTGTTTAAATCCATTGTCTGTAAATATTATCAAGAATCTTCTTCCTCGTCGTCATCTGACCCGGGTTCATATTCGTTTGCGAAAAAATTTATGAGAGCTTTTTCAATGGTTGCTCTCGTGGAGGCGCGGTTTCCCAACTCATTGACCATAATAACAATCACATGGGTCGGCTCATAATTGTCGTCGAGTTTATAACCGGCATAGCACTGGATACCATTCATCGAACCGGTTTTCAGAGCGACGTATGAGTCAAGGGGCGTTCCGGCAAGGAACTTCTTAAGAGTACCTTCTTGTCCGGCCAGAGGGAAAAAGGAGGCATAGTAAGGATTCGATGCCATTTTCCGGAGCACGGCCCCCATGAAACGCGCCGTGACCCTGTTGGCACGCGAAAGGCCTGAGCCGTCGACAATCCAAACCCCTTTCATCGGAGCGCCGCGAAGACGCCAATGGCTGGAAACCGTGGAGGCCCCCCCTTCGAAAGAGCCTTTTCCACCGTCGGCCACGGCAGCCGTGCGGAAGAGGGCTTCCGCAAACTGATTGTCGCTGCGCATCATGCAACTGCGCATGATTTCATCAACGGGAGCGGAGCGGTGTTCCCCCAGCTGAGTATGTTTCTTTGATGATATATCCTTTCCGCCGACCCGGATTCCGGCGGCGGTGAGAGCCGACTTGAGCCTGTTTTCAAATTGAGCCTGCGGATTCTTGATCGCGGTCTTGCCTGAGGCATTGTCACGGTAATTGAAGGCATGGGTCCCCGTGCCGTAGCTTTGCGAAAGGTCGCCCGTGGCCCACTGCGGGTTCTGCGCCGGACCTTCCCATAAAGAGCAGTCGATTACAATCTTACCGGCAATTTCCGAGACTCCCTTTGATTTGAGAGCATCCACTATTTCCTTTATGAAATCGGCGGAAGGGGGCTCGTGGGTCGATCCTATCGTGGGGTCGCCGGAACCTTTGATGACAAGATTTCCCTCAAGAACGCCATTGGAAATGCTTCCCGTAATCGACACGGGGGTGAGGAATCGCCAGTCGGCGCCCACCTCATTGAGCAGTGTGGCGGTCGTGACACATTTCATGATCGAAGCCGGCACGAGGGGCGTTTCGATATTGTGGGCCGCCCGAACTTTTCCCGTCTTGAGATCAGCGATGTAGAATGCTGATGACTTTGCCGGAAATGCCGGCGAAGAAAGAAAATCGGAAACGGCATCGGCCCTCATCGGGAAAGAGGAGAGCGTCAACAACAGGGTTGAAATAAAAAAGAGAGCGGAATTTGTAAACCTCATGCCACAAAATTAGCTAATCTTGGCGTGTCAGACAAAATTTTTTGTTAATTTTGAAACAACAATTAACAAACGGACCATTATGTCAAATCCCGACCGCCGCCCGTTTACGTTCGACAGGACAGTGAGAATCTTGTTCAGCATTGCGGCATTGCTTGTCTCACTCTATTTGCTCAATCTTCTCAAAGGGGTTTTGCTCCCTTTTCTCGTCGCGTGCCTTATCGCCTATATGCTTGAGCCGGTTGTGGCATGGAACCGCAGATGGATGCATATCCGGGGCAGATTCCTCCCCGTCGTGACGACACTCCTTGAAGCGTGCATTGTTGTGGGCGGCTGCTGCGCGATTTTCGTGCCGTACGTCGCAAATGAGGCCGCTGAGATGGCCGATATGGTCAGGACCTACGCGACGACTCAGGTCCATATCCCATTCCTTTCTGACAGTATTCATGAATTCATACGCAATAACATCGACTTGAACGAAATCCAGCGACTCCTTTCCAAGGAGGAATGGCAGTCGCTTATAAAGAGCACGCTGAGTTCGTCGTGGACGGTGCTGACTACGAGCATGGTCTACGTCGCCGAGGCCGTGAGCTGGCTGATCGTGCTGCTGTATGTGGTGTTCATAATGCTCGATTACGAGCGTCTGATGCTCTCTTTCCGTCAGCTCGTCCCGCATTCACATCGAAAGAAGGTGTTTCGGATTTTCGACGACATCACAAGCGCGATGAATCATTATTTCCGAGGACAGGCACTGATTGCCTCGATTGTGGGAATTCTTTTTGCTATCGGCTTCATGATAATCGGTCTTCCTCTGGGGGTTGTGCTCGGACTTTTCATCGGGGTGCTGAACATGGTGCCCTATCTACAGCTTATCTCACTGCCGATTACGGCGCTCCTTTGTCTTGTCTGGACCGTGAGCACCGGAGGAGATTTCTGGCTGATTTTCTGGGAGTCGATGGCGGTCTACGTAATCGTCCAGTGTACTCAGGACCTTTTTCTCACTCCGAAAATCATGGGGAAAGCGATGGGCCTCAACCCTGCCATCATCCTGCTCTCGCTCTCCGTATGGGGCAGCCTGCTGGGATTTATCGGCTTAATCATCGCCCTGCCGCTGACAACTCTCTTGCTATCCTACTACAATCTCTATGTGATTGACCAAGTTCCGATTGACAACATTTCAGAAATCGGCGAGCTGCCTCCCCCGAAAGATGGAAAAGAGGATAAATAAATTTTAAACAAAGAGCTACGAGTTAAAAGAAATATTAGAAGCATGGTTACCTTACCAATCGACGCAAGCTGTGCTGACATGGCGCAGGAAACATTGACTTCCGACCTTCAACACATCCGGGAACAGCTTGATCCTGGCGCACAATCGGCGCAGGATTCCGAGGAATACACCAACGGCCTTATCGCCGATCTGGCATGGATTCTTCTGTTAGGAGCGCTCGTGACCCTTCTTTTCAAGAAGCTGAAACAGCCGGTCGTGCTCGGATATATTCTCGCCGGCTTCCTCGCAAGCCCGAAGTTCGAATATCTCCCTTCGATTTCCAACCTTGAAAACATTGAGTTCTGGGCCGATCTGGGAATCGTGATTCTTATGTTCTCGATCGGATTGGAATTCTCTTTCCGCAAACTTCTGAATTCAGGCTCGTCGGCGGTGGTGACGGCTCTTATCGTTATCACGGGAATGACCTTTGCCGGATTTGGCGTCGGTTATATCCTTGACCTGAACATGATCAACCGCATTTTCCTCGGAGGGATGATTTCGATGTCGTCGACGACCGTGATTATGAAATCTCTCACAGATCTTGGGATGCGACAACGGAGGTTTGCTACGCTGGTGCTCGCCGTGCTCATAATCGAAGACCTGTTCGCGGTGTTGATGCTCGTGCTGCTTTCGTCGCTGGCGATGGGGGACGTGAAGGGTTCTGAACTGGTGATGTCGATTGCCAAGCTGGCTTTCTTCCTGATTATCTGGTTTGTCGTCGGGGTCTATCTGCTTCCCACTTTCCTGACGCGCACCCGGCGCTATCTCAACGACGAATCCCTGCTGGTGGTTGCCATGGCGCTCTGCTTCACGATGGCGGTGTTCTCGGTGATGTGCGGCTTCTCGCTGGAATTAGGGGCCTTCGTGATGGGTTCGATTCTTGCGGGCACGGTGATGGCCGAAAGGATGGAGAGGGTGATAACGCCAATCAAGAATCTGTTCGGTGCCGTGTTCTTCATATCCGTCGGCATGATGGTCGACCCTCATGTGCTGGCGGAGTTCTGGTGGGAAATCCTTCTTCTCGCCGCGGTCGTGATTTGCGGCATGATATTGTTCGGCACACTCGGAATGCTCTTCACGGGACAGAATCTGAAAGTTGCTATCCAGAGCGGCTTCACGCTGACGCAGGTCGGCGAGTTTTCATTCATCATCGCATCACTCGGCATGAGCCTGGGCGTGCTTCAAGCCCGCATCTACCCGATTATCGTTGCCGTGTCTGTGCTGACAATTTTCACTACTCCCTATTTCATCAAAATGAGCGACGGAGCCTATAATTTCGTGGAACGCCACCTTCCGGCTCCCCTCCGGTTTCTCATCGACCGCTATTCAAGCCAGACCTACGACACGAACGAGACGAAGCGCCTTTGGCGTGCCGTCCTCGGCCGCTATGTATGGAGAATTATCCTTTACTCGGTGATTCTTGTGGCGGAATTGCTTGTGGCGCGTCTCTTCCTCTTCCCGCTGGCGGAGAAATATTTCTCGGGATGGGGTCATCTGATCGCGACGGTTCTGACCTTCGTGGCGATGCTCCCCTTCCTGATGGCTCTGTGCTTCAGCTCGACCAAGCCTTCGGAAAAGATGAAACTCCATCAATCGGCGGCTTTCTACGATGTTCCCCTGATGGCGATGAAGATTATCCGTTATCTTGTGGCCCTTTTCTTCGTGATTTATTTCACTTCCGTGGCTACAGGTTCGACGGTCGTGGGCTGGCTTGTAGGAGCGGGATGTTTCATTCTTGTGCTTATCTTCGCATCTTCTCGCCTGATGAAACGTTATAATAAGATGGAGAAGAAATTTCTCGACAATCTCAATATGCGCGAGAACGAGCGTCTGGGGCTTAACAATAATCTTGTCGACGACATGCACCAGGCCTTTATAGAAATCGACCAGACCACGCCTTTCGTGGGCGACAGGCTGAAGGATTCAGGCCTGCGACGGGACTACGGCGTGAGCGTGTCAAGCATCCAGCGCGGAGAGGACTATATGCCCCTGCCCTCGAAGGATGCGCGGATTTTCCCGGGAGATATTCTGGGAGTGATCGGAAACGACGAGCAGTTGCGACGGCTGAACATGGATCTGGCGGCGGCCTCCGATGCGGCAGTTACTGTCAAGCATGACCAACAGCCTGTGGAGCTTTCAAGCGTGCGTCTCACGGAGGAGTCGCCGGTGATTGGAATTCCATTGGGAAAAACCGACTTCCTGCATGATTTCTATTCGATGGTGGTGAAGGTGATGCGCGATGAAGTTTTCTGCAGTCCGGATCCGGAGATGGTGCTTCATGCCGACGATGTGGTCTGGGTGGTTGGAGATCCGGGATATTTTGACGCTATCGCCGGGAAAAAGTAGGACCTAAAATCTTTTTGACTATGAATAAGAGTATGTTTATTACCGCCGCGCTCGCTCTCGGACTTTTGGGTCTGGGCAGCTGCGGGGGAGGCCGGAAGTCGGCGGCGGCAGATTCTTCCGCGATGGATTCGATTGTGGAGGCTGCTGCGGAAGCGGAAAATGAAGTGTTGGAAAACCGTCCTGTGCTCACGCCCGACAGTCTCGGGCCGGTGAAGCTCGGCATGTTGGTTACGGAAATTCCCCAGGATTTCAACGGTCTCTACGTGTCGTTCACGCCTGAAGTGACTCCCGATGCCCAGACTTTCATTTTTTCGGGAGAAAAGGGTGAGCCCCTTTTCTCGGCATACGATTTTCTTGAGGGAAAAGTCGATATTATCTCGTTGCTCTCCCCTACTCTGGGAGCAAGTGTCGGAGAAAAGATTCTTCATATCGGCGACTCCTTTAGAGATGTGCTCGCCCTTCCGGGAGCCTCCTCTGAATGGATAGCATACGATGAAGGGGGCCTCTGGTATTGGAAGGCCGGCGGCCTCTGGTTCGGGGTCAACGAGGCGGGACTTGACAGCAGTTTCGCTCAGGAGCTTTGCAATCCGGCTCGTCCTCCCAAGGCCGCCTCAATGCCTGAATCGGCCACTATCGGCTATATCGGCACCGGACTTCCATTCTAACCGTCGTAAAAATATATTGCTGGCCGATAAAAATTTTTGAGGAGATATAAATTAGGGTCGATTCCGTTTGCAGGATTCGACCCTTTTAGTTTAGTTTGTGTTCGCCAAAACATAAAACTTAAACTATGCGCAAAAATAGTCATTTTAGCGGACAGCCGCTCTATGGTCAAGTTATAAAATTACTTGCCAAGTCAAAAATTCTTGATTTCAGCCGTAACAATGGTGGTGAGGGATATACCAACCGCTTCAACTGCTTGATTCATCTGATCGTAATGCCTTATGCCGTTATCATGCGTTTCTATTAAGGGGGGTGTAAATCAGACAAAATGACTCGACTGCATTAAATCAGCGATCGAGCCATACGTTTGAACAATATTTTTGCGGTTTATCGGACGACGGAATAATAATCTTTGTTAACTCACGGAAATCAGATATCATGTAATCCGGATTCGCAGAAGAAAGTTCTGCTCTTGTGCCATTACCGTATGTTACGGCACACGTTTTTGTTCCCGCACCCTTACCCATCAGAATGTCAACCGCCGCGTCTCCGACCGTCAGGGTTTCCAGCGGACTCCATCGTAATGTCTCCATGATGCGTAAAACCGGATCGGGAGCCGGTTTGCCGTGCGACACATCATCACCACCAACCAGCATTACAAAACTTTCTTCAAGTGCAAACAGGTCAACATATTCCGCCAAAGAGCTATGACTGCGGCTACTCGCAATCGCCATACCAACCCCATTCCTTTGCAACTCACGTAAAGTTTCAATCACTCCCGGGAAACAACTGACCCCAAGAGGGCGTTTCAGTTCATCGAATATCTTGCGATAAACTCTTGCATACTCATCACCTATCCCCTCTCGTTCCGGCCAGAGGGTATGGGGAATCTCCGCCAGACGTATACCGATCGTTGCTCGACACTCCGTTTCCGTTCTGGAAGGCAGACCCATCTCACTGATGGTCTGCATCATTGTCTTCACAATGAGGGGAGCAGTATCCACAAGCGTCCCGTCGAAATCAAATACTACATTCTTGATATTAACCATATTCCACATTACTAAAAAATTAAGTTATCCTTTTACCATCAAATCATGATTCAATAGGAAATTATACAGTCCAATGACCAAAATTCCTTCATCATTACGATGCGATGTTATATCATCCTTGACAATAAGCACTCGTTTGAAGGAGTCATCTATATTGCGGAATGAGTTGGTTTCTTGATTCATTTTTTCTTCATCCGGAATCGCGTATGCCGATTGTATGTAATATCTGGAATCTGTATCGTTGGCTACAAAATCCACTTCAAACTGTTTTCTTATGGATTTCCCGTTTTCATCTTTCTTCACTGTCTCCACTACTCCCACATCTACTGAATAGCCTCTGTAAAGCAACTCATTGTATATGATATTTTCCATCAAATGTGTCGGTTCCAACTGTCGAAACTCCAGCAATGCATTCCTAATACCCATATCTGTAAAATAGTATTTTGCAAGAGTGTTGATATATTTTTTCCCCTTGATATTATACCTCAACGCCTTCTCTATAAGAAAAGCATCACAAAAATAACCGAGATACTTTGTTATTGTCTTGTTGGATATGGTGACTTTCTTAAGACTCTTGAATGTGTTGGCCAATTTCAACGGATTACAGGGAGAACCAATAACCGAAGCCAGTATTTGTAACAATTCGTCGAGTTCAGGTTTATTTCTTACTTTATGTCTTTCAACCACATCCGCAATATACACCGTATCGGCAAGATGGGCCAGATAATCTCGTATTGCCTTTACATCAGGAAGCAGAAGTGTCTGGGGCAATCCTCCGTAGGTGGAATAATCCCGCCAACATCTTGATACGTCTCCACCTACGGCCGAATAATATTCCGAGAATGATAACGGATACATGTGTATATCCTGACCTCTTCCTCGGAACTCTGTTACAACATCTTTTGATAAGAACCGAGAATTGCTCCCGGTCACATAAGTATCTACATTACGTAGATGAAGAAGACTGTTCATTACCCCGGGAAAATCCTCAATCATTTGTACTTCATCCAAAAGTACAAAGTATTGACCGGAATCTTTTATATGATCCTTTATAAAATGCAGTATCTTATCAGGGTCACGTAACTCTGAATTGGCTCGGTCATCAAGAGCCACCTCTATAATATGGTCTTCTTCCACTCCATTTGAAATGAGATATTCATGGAAGAGGTCAAATAACAGAAAGGATTTGCCACAACGACGAATACCCGTGATGATTTTTATCATACGGTTTCCTTTGGAAGCAATCAACTGCTGAAGATATGTAGGGCGAGGTATAATCATATTGCTAAAAATTGTAGATTTCTACATTTTTTGGTAATACAAAATTATGAATAAATTTTTGTATGGGCAAATAATTTGTATGGGCAAATAATAAGTAAAAAAAGTTGCTATAACTGTTTCAGAACCCTGATAAGTGCCAGGATATAGGTTTTGTCTTCGGCATACCCAATAATGTCAAACCATAAAATAAAATCAGCCGTCTGTCGGAGTTCCGGCAGACGGCTGATTCTATTTAGGGATTCGTTTAACGAATTGTTTTCTCGGCTTTGCCATTGCGGAGGGTAATCGTGACACCGCGGCCGGAGGCTGAGGCAGCCTTGCCGTCGAGCGTGAACGACCGGCTTTCGCCCTCTTCTCCATTAATTCCGGCTACGCCTGTCGATACGGCGTAACGGAGCGTGCGGGCCGGAGCTTCGATGCCGTTACGCGATGCAATCAGAGAAAGGGAGCCTGCAATTCCGCGAAGAGTGATACCGGCTGAATGATCGTAAGCCGTATATTCCGCCGGGATTCGGGCCGGAGCTGAGAACACCGGTTCGGACTCGTGGGCATCTTCGGCCACAAGATAGTGATAAGTATATTCTTCGCTGTAAGCGGGGAGGAAATAGACGGGCTCGCCTTCAACTTCAATGAGGCTTCCTTCCTCAACGCCTATCGCGAGAGATGCGTCGGGATAAACCGAGATGTGAATTGTCTCAGTGGAGGCTGCATAACGTTCGTTGCCTGAGAACAAGATGTCGATGTCGTATTCGCCGCACTCCGTAACGTAAACATTCGCCGATGCTCCCTGATATTCAACGAGAACATCTTCTTCATTTTCGCAACTCCAGCTGAAAAGACCGTCGGCCTCTCCGAAATCTTCAGGAAGAAGAATCGAGAACACCACTTCATCCTCTCCTTCGGCAAAGGATTCGCGATAGTCTATTTCCCAGACGAATTCCTCTTTGGGCTGCTCAGGCTCGCCGGAGGATACGTACTCTATTTCAATTCTGTTGACATAGATGCGATTCTCGGAAGCGAGGGAGATGGATTCGATCTTCTCTTTGTCGAAAGTATAGTTGAGCACCTGGAAATCCTCCATTACATCGAGTGTGGAGATTCCGTTGACGGAAAGCGTGCTTGCCTTTGAGTCGTAGCTGGAGGCCGTGACGCTGATTCGCTTCACTTCTCTTTGGGACAGTTGCTCAGCGAGTGTGAGCGTAATCGAGCCTGCGGCTTTTGAGCTTCCGAATTTGAGGCCTTTTGCACCGGGGAAAATTTTCGATATTTCCGAAACGCCGGCAATATATTCGGCTCCGGCCTCCACTTCATTGAGAAGATTTTCGAAGTTTGAGATTTCAGATGTGCCGTCGACGTCCTGCTTAAATTCTATTACCACGATATCTCCGGCAGGCTCCGGCTCAACAGGATCAACCGGGGTGGAGACTTCCTTGACCGTGAGGGTGTAGAAGGCGGATCCGGCCAGGTAGAGGTCGGTTTCCTCGGCAGAGGCCGTGATGACGGTCGTGCCCGCAGCGAGAATGGCAACTTCTCCGGAGAGAGCGTCAACAGTGGCCACTTCTTCGTTGCTGCTCGTGTAGGTCACGGCTGCATCCGTTGCTTTGTCAAGAACCGGGGCAGTGAATTCCTCGCCAAGCGTGACCTCGACGCTTTCCTCATTGAAGAGAAGTCCGGCAGATTTCTTCTCGGGCTTTTCGGGCTGCTCGGCGACCGCGTAGAAGTCTATCGCAAGGAGATGAACGAGCTGAGCCTTGAAGGAGAGAGAGGAAACTGTCTCGCCATCGAAGGAGTAGGTCACGACCTGATGGCGGTCGGTGATTTCCACCGGGTCTGAGCCGTTGACCGTGAGGGAGCTTCCATCATCGGTTTTCATGCTTGATACGGTGACATTTATTCTGTCGAGAGAAATGGGCTCGGCAAGGTTGATCGTGAACTCTCCTGAATTCTTGTTGGAACCCATCTTGAGACCATCCATTCCGGCATACACGTTGGAGAGGGAGGAAACAGATGAGATTCTGTCGCTTCCTTCGGCAACCTGTCCGAGGAAGGCGTCTTCAGAGAGGTTGTTTGTGGCATCCGAATCGTTGGATATAAAGGCGATGGAGAATGCGGCTTCTTCGGGATCAGCTACGACGAGCGTATAGTCCGCTTTGGTATAGAAGAAGTCGTCGGTTTCGGGGAATTCGACGGTGATGACTGTCTCGCCGAGGGAGAGGACAGAAACCTGCCCTGTTTCGGCATCCACCGTTGCGACGTTGGGGTTGGAGCTTGAATAAACGGGAACGGCGTCCGTGTTGGTCTCGACAACCGGCGCAACGAAGGGTTCTCCAAGTTTAACCACATAATCTGTCTGCGGGAAGGAGGCCACCGCAACTTCCTTTGTCAGTTCGGCCTTGCGCCATTCAACCTCGACAGATTCAAGAACGTAGACTCCTCCGTGAGGCACGATGCTGAAATAGAAGTTGTCGTCCTCGGGAATAATAATGCTGCGGTCGGTGCCGGAGAAAACTCCTGCGGACGTGCCGGAGGTAGCGCCCGAGGAAGCGAAGGCTTCGTTCGACAGGAAGACTTCCACTCCATTGGCAGCCTGAGACCCTGACATCGAACCGGGATTGAGAATGATCCTGCTGATCACATACTTGTCGGGATTCAACGTGCTGGCAATTCCGACGGCATCATCCTTTCCGGTGTTGAACTGAAAACCGTTCGACTTATGGGTCTGTCCCGCGTAGGTGATATTGGTGAACGGAGATGTGTAGGTTACGGGATTCGTGTAACCTGACACGGAGAGGTTGTCGGTATTGATCAGGTCAACGATTGCATCGGGGTCGAGAACATTAAGCGTATAGGAGGCCGTGCCTTCGTTATACAACTCGGTCGGTTCGGAAGTGACTGTAATTTCAGTTGTTCCGATTCCGTTAATCGTGATTTCCCCGCTGAAAGGGCTGACAGAAGCGACGTCAACGTTTGAACTTGCATAAAGGAATGTCAGTCCGTCGACATCAGCGACCGGTTCGGGAGCCTGAAAAGCCTCTCCGAACAAGACACTGTAGGATGATTCGGGGAATGAAATCCGGACATTTTTCGGCTGATCGGGATCGACCGGATTCTCTCCATCCTCTTCGAGAGTGACGACCACTTTTGAAAAACGGACCTGCGCGGAAGCATGAAGCGTTATCTCATCAAGGAGGAGATCGGAGGAGATGGGGGTTACATAACAAACAGAGCCTTCGGTGGATGCGGTATATTCCACATTATTGACCTCACACTTTGCAGCATAAGATTCCGTATCGGCATATAGCGCTACTGACCCGATCATATATCCGTTTAAGGCAGTCAGGGTCATCGTGTCGTTCTGATACCATCTCACCAAAGAACCGTTCACATTCGAAGCTGAATTGTTCACCTTAGTGAAATGTATCTTCGCGTCGGGAGCAGTAAATGTCTGGTCGGCAACCGTGCCTGTGAGTTGACACGTCTGGTCGACATCCGAAACATCTGTTCCGTCAACATAGAATGCCACCGTTACGGAGGAGTGCGCTGAGAATGTCAGTGCGCCCGCGGCGACAATCGAAAGTAGAAACTTTTTCATTTTGTTGATTAGTTGATTATAATTTCGGTGTTGAATATATTATGGAGTGTTTTGTTTGTAACGATATTCAGGATTCAGAATTGTTTTGGATAGACAACAAGTAGATTCTGTCGGGAGAAATGCCTGTTGAGAAATCCGGGAAGCGACTCGAGATCGGGAGAGAACGATATGGAGCCTTTGCGCGCGCTGACAACGACAAGAAGGTCGTTGTCATCGATCTGACCGGCGAGAATAATAATGTCGTCGGGCGATTCGATTGTCATGAACCGATGATCGACTTCTATGCGGTCGTCCTCAATGACGGAGGCGATGAAATCTATCGAGGTCTGGTGACCGACGAAAGCTATTCGGGCTTCTATGTTGGCGGCAAGCATCGAAAGGCGAGTGACCCAGAGATGAAAGCCTGTTTCATATTCGGCCTTTTCGGGCACGAGCACGAAGATGCGTGTCACCGTATCGACAGGGATGAAACAGCGCGACATCATCACCATTTTCATCGAGGCGGCAAGCAGCGATTCGGTGAGGGCGCCGAAGAAACTGTCGACCATGTTCGATTTGCGGTGGAAACCGATCATGATTTCCGTGGCATGGCGTTCTTCGGCCACGTTGCATATTCCGCTGACGATATTGAGGTCGATCCTCTCTACGGCATCGACTTTGACATCCATAGCCTCGCCGACGGCCGTGGCGGCAGTGAGGGCCATTCGCCCCATTGCCTGACGACGACGGTCGGTATCGGTCCGCACGAAAAGAGCAGTGGCTTCATTGGGATTGCTCCTGTCGCGCATGAACATGGCCATGCGCATGAGTTCTTCGGACGTGACCGGGTTGGCCACGGATATGATCTGGCGCGCATATTCGCGATGTCCGAGTTCGTCGTGAGAGAGATCATTTTCGGTGAGCTGCATTCGGATGCGCTTGGCGGCATTCTCGGTGGCGACGGAGGCCACCAGACAACAGAAGAGTATCATCATGACCGAACCGTTCATGATATCTTCATTGATCATTCCATATTTATATCCGATCATCACGGCGGCAATCGTGGCGGCGGCCTTTCCTCCGGAGAGGCCGAACATCAGGCGCCGTTCGTTTTCATCGAGGCGGAATGCTTTCTGGGCTGCCCATGCGGCGACCCATTTTGAACAGAGCGCGGAAAGAGTCATCACTGCGGCTACATAGATGACCCCCCACCCTTCGACCACGACACCCACGTTTATGAGCATCCCGACTCCGATAAGAAAGTAAGGGATGAAAATCGCATCTCCGACGAAGCGGATGTTTTTCATAAGGGGGGAGCGGCCGGGAATCATCCGGTTGAGAACAAGTCCGGCATAGAAGGCTCCGAGGATCGCTTCAAGTCCGATGAGTTTCGCTAAAAGCGAGGCGAAAAAGACAAGAGCGAGCACGAATATGAATTGGGCCACGGAATCGTCCGTGGTCCGAAAGAAGCGGCGGGTGATGAAGGGGAAAGTCCAGCCGACGGCGAGAGCATAGACGGCCATCCAGAGGAAAAGGCGGCCGAGCATCATGAGGGAGAACCCTCCGGCATCGCGGGCCGAAACAACGGCGGCAAGGCAGAGCAGAGCGAGCATAACGGCCACAATCGTGCCGCAGACGGCAATCACGGCGCCACGCGTGTTCTGCAGGCCGAAGCGGCTCACGGTCGGATATGTGACGAGTGTGTGGGAGGCATACATCGAGGCTATCAAAAGGGCCGTGTCCCAGGAGGTTGAAAACAGGTAACGGGCTCCGAGGATTCCGGCGGCAAGCGGTATGGCAAACGACAGGAGGCCATAGATTATCCCTCGGCGGAACTGCTGCTTGAGATGAAACATATCGATCTCGACAGCCGCCGTGAACATTATATAGAGAATGCCGACTTCGCCAAAAATTCTGAAACTGGCGTCGCGTTCAAGAAGATTGAACCCGTATGGACCAACGATGATGCCCGCGATGATCATGCCGACAACCGAGGGTATCTTCAGAGGCCTGAACACAACGGGCCCGAGAAGAATAATCAGGAGCACGAGCAGGAAGATCGCGACTGGCTGGTCAAGGGGAAACATTGAGGAGCTTGGACTTGGATTTAGGCGTGATTGAAAAGAAATCGGCGGGCGTTGGCGTCGGTGACTTGTTCGACTTCATCGATAGGAAGATCCAGCGTCGAGGCGACACACGCGGCGATGGCGGGGATATAGGAACTTTCGTTGCGTTTACCCCGGTTGGGCACGGGGGCGAGCCACGGAGCATCGGTTTCGAGAAGAATCCTGTCGAGCCCGATCTCGGGAAGAGCCTCGCGAAGGAGAGGGGCATTCTTGAAAGTGACGACACCGTTGATTCCAAACCAGGGATCGCAGACGCGACGAATCCGACGGACATCCGCGACATTGCCGGTGAAGCTGTGGAACACCATCCTCGGCAATCTTCCTTCGAATGAAGCGAGCACTTCGAGGCAGTCGTCAAGTCCTTCGCGGCAATGAATTATGAGGGGAAGGTCGCGTTCGACGGCCCACTCAATCTGTCGGCGGAAGGCCTCTTTCTGCTCGGCGCGATAGGTCGAATCGTGATAGAGATCGATTCCGACCTCCCCTATCGCTTTCCAAACTCCATCTGAAAGAAGGGCCTCCATACGGTCGAGAATTTCGCTCCAGTTGGCGTCGACATCCGTTGGATGAAGGCCTAGAGCCGGCACGGTCACTTCGGGGAATGCTTCGTGCATGCGCAGAATCGGCCCGATGGAATCCATGTTCACCCCGGGGAGCACCATCAGTGAGACTCCGGCGCGGAGCGCGCGTTCCACAACGTCGCGCTCCTCGCCGGCATAATCCTCCATGTATAGATGAGTGTGGGTATCGGTCATTTCTTGCGGCCGGTCAGTTTTTCAACGATGAGACGGAAAGGCTCGCGAGCCTCTTCGGAAAGGGACGTGGCTTTAAGGGCGGCCAAGGCTTTCTTTGAGTATGAATTGATTGCCGCGCGACATTTCTCCGACACGCCGGCTTTCTCGAACAGGCGGGTCACGGTCGTGACCTTTCCCGGCCCGGCAGGGAACTTCATGGCCTCTCGGATAGCGACCGCCTCGGGACCTTCCTGGGAAAGAGCGCTCAACAAGAGATAGGATTTCTTATTGTTGTTGATATCGCCTCCAATCGGCTTGCCGAATGTAGAGGGATCGCCGAACACGTCAAGCCAGTCGTCCTGAATCTGGAAGGCGAGTCCGAGCATCATGCCATATTCTTCCATGCGGGAGGCATCTTTTTCGGAGGCGCCGCCAATCAGGGCGCCGATACGCGCTGACGCACCGAGCAGTGCGCCCGTCTTGTCGGCCACCATCCGGAGATAGTCGTCGAGAGTGACATCCTCCGAGGTCTCGAAGTCCATGTCAAGACGCTGACCTTCGTAGACGCGAATCGCCATCCTGTTGAACGTGTCGATGACCTCCCTCAGACATGAATCGGGGACGCGACAGATGGCCTGAGTTGCGAGCGTGAGCATCGTGTCGCCGGACAGAATAGCGGTGTTGACATCCCAACGGGCATGGACAGAAGGACGGCCGCGACGCACATCGGAAGCATCCATCACATCATCGTGAAGGAGCGTGAAATTGTGAAAAAGTTCGATTCCGACCGCAGCGCTTTCTGCTTCTTCGGCCTTAAGGCCGAATGAATCGGCAGCCATAAGCAGCAGAGAGGGACGAATACGCTTTCCGCCGGCCTGCATGGCGTAGGAAATGGGTTCGTAGAGCGACGTCAGGACGCCACCGGGATATTCAATGTCGCGCAACACTTTTTCAATATGCGCGGAATAGTCAGACAATTTGTTCATTATGATATTTGATGGTAATTGACAGGTAAGATTCCCGACCGCTCGTGCGCCCGGGGAAGTATATAATCAATGTTACTTGGAGTATTTCCGATATATTTCTGCAGGGATTCCCTTGCCGGAGTCGACGTTCAGCACCGTTCGGAAGCCGATAATGAACCGGTGATAGGTCATCGTGTCGTCTGCGCAGGCATTTTTGAGGGCTTCCATTTCACGGTCAATGTCAGCGGCCGACTTGTTGCCCTCACGGATCGAAGCAAGATATTCAAGCCCGAGCCTGTAACCGAGGCCTTGGGGATCCTCACTGCCGGCGAGAGCATAGATGCGCATTTTTTCGGGGAGAGGGAGACGTTCGATTAAATCGTCATAGACAGTGCTGAACGCGACGGCATCCTGATCCTTGAGGTGCTCGTAGACATAATTTGTAGCGAGAGCGAAAGTGTCGATCCTGACCTCCCCGTTCTTGCCGAGCGCGCTGTAGATAATGAAGCGGGCAAGCGAGTCGGGCGAGCATGACTTCATCACATAATCGAGCCGGGCCTGGTCGGAAGCCCCGATCAGTTCCTTAGGAAAGGAGTCAGAGGACTTTGCCGACCGACTGCAGGAAGTCATAGACGTGGCAGCCAAAACCACCGACAGAAATAGAATAACAAGAAAAGAGCGACACTTCATAAAGAGGAGTTCTAAAGAATTTTGCACAAAATTAATAAAAAGTCGGCAAAAACTATTGTCAATTCAGATAAAAGCATTAACTTCGCGGTGTGAAACTCAAAGCCGGGTGTGCGCAAGGCTTCAGAATGAAGAATTCAGGAGAGCGTCAGAAGGCAAAGAGATGAACAAGGAGTGATGCTCGAGTGGCTGAAGAGGCACGCCTGGAAAGCGTGTATACCCCAAAAGGGTAT
>CAMWRW010000013.1 GCA_947176755.1 uncultured Porphyromonadaceae bacterium | reverse complement strand
CCCATACATGGAGTATGGAGTATTGACCTCCTGGCCACGGGCGCCTAAGGCTGTCAGGCAAACAATAAGGGATAGACCTGCGCGCAGGATGGAGAGCGGGGAACGGAGAGAGCGTATTACGCATTTCTTAATCATAGACGTAAAGGGTCAGTTTCGATTATAATTAAAAATCCTCGCCAACCCGCGGCCGACCACAGCATGATCGACGAAACAAGGGACTTCAAGTTCCGCGAGGATCGGGAGAAGAGTATCGGCATCACCGCCGGCGAGGAGGACTTTCAATCCGGGATACCGTCCGGATAGGGAGCGGGAAATGGATTCTATTTCATGAGCAAGGCCACCGACCACTCCGGCACGTATCGCAGTCACGGTGTCAAATCCCAATTCAGGAGTGACGCCCTGAGGCTCAACGAGAGGAAGTCGCGATGTGTATTCATGAAGCGACTTGAAACGCAGGGATATTCCAGGAGCGATATTCCCACCGAGGAAAGATCCGTCGGCGACGAGGTCGGAAGTTACGGCCGTTCCGGCATCGACAACAAGCAATGGGGTCTCTCCTCCGGCGGCTCCGACAGCGGCGGCCACACGGTCGAGCCCCAGAGTCGGTCGGCTGGCATACTCAACTCCGATCGGAAGCGGAGTTTCAGCCGTCAACCGAAGAAACGGAATCTCACCCTCCGCCTCCAGGCAATCGGCGATTCCGGCGGAATCTCGTCCGACGCAGCAATAGCAAATTCCATCAACGTGATGAAACATGAGGAGCGTGCGGACGGCCTCGGGGTCACATCCCGGGGCAGCGACTGATTGCAGTAGGCAATCACCCTCGAACACACTCACCTTCATGGCCGTGTTGCCGATATCGATGGTCATCACCACAGGAGCGGAATCCGTAAACCGTTCATCCATTGCGGGTCGAGGTTAGGGTCAGGGGTTAATTTCCTTCCGGAGAGCCGAAGCGAGGAGCCAGCTGGCGATTATCTGGATGACGGCGCCGGCGAGAGTGAACGTGACAGTCTCGCCAATCACCTTCAGACCGAACCCCAGAGAGCCGAACCGATAGAAATTAAAAAGCCAGAAGAAAGCACCCACGCAGAAGCACACGCCGGCCCATCCTTCCATGCGACGCAAACGGCGGACACGCATCGAGGCTCCACGGTCGGCCACGACACCGGCAATACGCGCCCCCAGGTAAATAAGAGCACCGGCCGTGTAGATCCATTTTGAAACATCCATCACCCAGCCAATCGATTGACTGAAGAACGGACTTACCAGACCTACGCAGACGAGCAGCAGACCGAATGTGGCGCAATTTTCAGCTGCACGCAGACGGCGTTCGGTTTCCGGACTGCGCCGGGGAGTCGATTGAGGAGAGGGTTCGTGGTATTTCATTTTAGTATATATACATCTTCTGTGGGTTTCTGCATCCGGTATTCCTCACGGGCGAGTTGTTCGAGTTCCTCAGTGCCGGTAAGAAGCCGTTCTTTGCTCAGACGGAAATATTCGGCTGAGTCTCGGCATTCCTTAATCTTAATATTCAATGCCTTGATCTCTTCCTGATACTCCATATTATGACGCCAATATGCGTCGTCGTTGAAAAACAACAGAGCAATCACCACCGAGCCGATGGCGATAACTGCAAGATGAGACCGGCGCCTCACCCAAAAGTTCACTCTTTTGATTTTCTTACCCATTCAGGTTGATTTACACTTGTTCAATTTGCAAATTTAACGATTATCGGCCGATTAGCAAAATTATTTTTCAATCGCATATCCAGCAAACGTATATAAAAAGCGACTCCCTCTGCTTCCCAAAGGGGCAGAGGGAGGAATCCGCATATCTTTAGACTTGACTGACACGGGGATATTCCGTCGGTCGGGTCTGAGGGCACCATCCCGGGCGCCAACCCGGATTAACGGTAATCCTTGAGAAGCACCTGAAGGCGCTTGCGGGCGAAGAAGATACGGCTCTTCACCGTGCCCAGAGGAAGGTTCATCTTTTCAGCAATCTCGCTGTATTTGTAGCCGGCGATGTACATCGTAAAGGGCTCCTTATATTCGGGGCTGAATGCATTGATAGCTACGGAAATTTCCTGAGCCGCGAAAGAACCTTCGGGGGTGGAGAGTCCTGACTCCTGAGAAAGGTTAAGGTGATAGAGGTCTTCGGTGGTGTCAACAACCGTTGCCGAGCGAACCTGACGACGATAGTTGTTGATGAAAATGTTGCGCATGATGGTGAACACCCATCCCTTGAAGTTGACATTGTCAACATACTTTTCTTCGTTGTCGAGCACTTTAAGAGTCGTGTCCTGAACGAGATCCTGCGCTGCCTCGCGGTTTGCCGTGAGCTGGCATGCGAAGTTAAACAAATTGCCCTGAAGGCCGAGAAGTTTCTGTTTGAAAGTCTGATTGTCAGTCATAGTCGTAGTGTCTTTGTGAATCGGCGTTCCTTTCGGAGATCGCGTTTTCGAGTTGTTATACTCTTTAAACAACGCCGAATGAAAATCGGATATGACTTTGCTCACTTTTTTTATAAAAAAATATTGCACTTATGCCATAATCACTTACAGCATAAGGAAATAAATCTGAAAATAATTCAGAAAAATTTCTTCAATAGTCGCTTCACATCCCTTTGCGGGCGGGAAACGACAAGATATCGCCGGGGCGGGAAAGTATAGCGACCTCTGTCTGCGAATCTTCCGGCAGGCGCATGGCGAAGATGGCTGCCCCTTCGAGCTGATAATCTACATTGACCTCCTTAAGAGGATAGAAATGCATGGGCAGAAAGCGACGCGGAGCAAACCGGGCCACCATTTCTTCCGCTCCTTCAGAAAAGGCGGGGCCAATCCTGCGGTCGACGGGGAAGAACATCGCTTCAATCGGGCTCTCCTGACCATTCATCAGGAGCGACCGTCGTTCTCCTTCAACAATCTCCTCCACCACAGTCTTGAATTTACATCGCGCCTCCCTTTGCTCGGCCTCCCCCATTCCCTGAAGAATCCAGGCATTAAGGTCGCCCGCGTGAAAAAACCTCATTCCTCCCGTTTCAAGCATATAAGAGTTGCCGGCATCTGTCGAGCCGTAAACCCTCACGTCAAGACCGGGGAAAGAGATATTATCTCCCGCTTTGACCACCGACACTCGTTGCGGAGGCACCTTAAGTCCCCTATAAGCCGAATCCGGATTCAGCCTGTGGCGCGACATCCGGGCCACATCCTTCGAAATGATCAACCTTACGCTTTCATTCAGGGCCGCCAGGTCGAACACACAAGGATTGAAATGATCCTTATGAGCATGGCTCACGAAGACATATAAAGGGATATCTGTGGCTACTCCTCGGGGGAGTTCCGGAAAACGCGACGTGCCTTCCGGATTTTTCCAGAAGTCAAACAGGAACGCCATATCGGGAAGCGTCACAAGGAAAGAGGCGTGCCAGACATACCGTATCGTCACCATATATATTCCGGTTGGCGGGGTTATCGGGAATAACGTTATATAAAAAAAGCCGATAGCTTTGTGCCACTAAAACGTCACAACGACGACAAGGTTCATAGTAAGGTTAAAAATATCCCAAGGGAAGCGAACGGGCCTTATTTGCAAGTGTGTTCAAAAAATAGTAATTTTGCATCTGAGGAGAGGCTAAGAGCCCCGTAAAAGAAAATGATCACAGCATCGGCAAAAAAGAGAGAGAACATCGCGGAATATTTGCTATATATGTGGCAGATAGAAGATCTAATCCGGGCCTACAGCCTTGACATCGACCGAATAGACCGGGAGATCATCGACCGCCATACAGACCTGAGCGAGCAACAGCGCAGGGAGATGCACGAATGGTATGAGTCGCTGATTGACATGATGCGACGTGAGGGAGTGACCGACAAAGGCCATCTTCAGCTTAACCGCAACACGCTTTCCGACATCGAGCAGCTTCACCGCCGACTGTTGAACGATCCCCAATTCGCCCGGTATGCCGCGGAATACTACAACACACTGCCATATATTGTGGAATTGCGCGCCAAAGCAGGTGAAAATAAAAAGGATGAGATCGAAACTTGCTTCGATGCCCTCTACGGACTTCTGATGCTGCGCCTTCAAGGGAAGGAAGTGTCGGAAGAAACGGCGGCCGCCACCCGACAGATTTCCAAATTTCTCGCAATGCTCGCAGGCTATTACAAGAAAGATTATAATAACGAATTGTTCAAAGATTAATAAATGCGAGCCGGAGCTTATCCTGCCTGAATTAAAAACCAATCAAGCCATTCTTCAAAATAAATCCCTGAATCCATGAAAGTATTAATCACCGGTGCAGACGGCCAGTTAGGCTGTTCGCTTCGATGTGAATTCGATAAAGACCCCGAACTGGAAACGGTCTATACCGACGTATCGACGCTTGATGTGACCGACCCCGTTGCCGTGGACCGTTTCATGACCGACGGGCGGTTCGACCTTGTTGTGAACTGCGCCGCCTATACAGCCGTGGACCAAGCAGAGAGCGACGAGCTCAAGGCGGCTGCCCTCAACACCAATGCGGTGGGCCATCTTGCGCGGGCAGCAGCCCGCACACGGACACGCGTGATTCACATCTCGACCGACTATGTCTTTTCCGGCCAAGGCTATCGCCCCTACACGGAAAAAGATGAGCCATATCCCACAAGCATCTACGGACGTACCAAACTTGAAGGGGAAGCCCTGCTCACCTCCTTCTGTCCCGACTCGGTCATTATCCGCACGGCATGGCTATATTCCGAATTCGGTTCGAATTTCGTAAAGACCATGCTTCGTCAGGCCAAAGAAAAGAAGGACGTCAAAGTGGTCAGCGACCAGATCGGCACTCCGACTTACGCCGGCGATCTTGCGAAGGCAATCCATCTCATAGCCAAAAGCTCCGCCTGGAAACCCGGAATCTACCATTTTAGCAACGAAGGGGCAGCCTCATGGTATGACTTCGCGAAAGCCATCTTCGAGCTTGCAGGGAAGTCAACGGAAGTCATGCCTGTCTCGACCGCCGAGTATCCGACCCGGGCAAAAAGGCCCTCCTACTCCGTGTTGAGCAAAAACAAGATTAAAAAAACATATTCGCTCACAATCCCCTATTGGCGAGACTCGCTGCGCGACTGTGTCAAAGCGCTCGATACCGATGCCTGAGACTCCCTTCTCAGGAATCAAGCCAATAGCAAACAAAGAGAAATCATAACCCAATGTCGGAAGAACTGAATAAAGAGATAGCCCGCAGGCGCACGTTCGCCATCATCTCCCACCCGGATGCAGGAAAAACGACCCTCACCGAAAAGCTCCTTCTCTTCGGAGGTGCAATTCATGTGGCGGGAGCGGTGAAGAGCAATAAAATCAAAAAGACAGCCACATCCGACTGGATGGAAATCGAGAAACAACGCGGAATCTCCGTCGCCACCTCCGTGATGGGCTTCAACTACGGCGATTATAAAATCAATATCCTCGACACTCCCGGCCACCAGGATTTCGCCGAGGACACATTCCGCACGCTTACGGCCGTCGACTCCGTGATTATCGTGGTCGACGCCGCCAAGGGTGTCGAAACCCAGACACGCCGCCTGATGGAAGTCTGTCGTATGCGCAAGACTCCCGTGATCATCTTCGTTAACAAGATGGACCGCGAAGGTCGCGACCCGTTCGACATTCTTGACGAACTTGAAAAAGAACTGCAGATTAACGTCCGTCCGCTTACATGGCCTATCAATATGGGAGAACGTTTTAAAGGCGTTTACAACATATACGAACATGGGCTTGATCTGTTTACGCCGTCAAAGCAGACAGTGAGCGAGCGAGTGGAAATCGACGACATCAATTCTCCGATTGTGGATGAGCTCGTTGGCACCGATAACGCAGCCAAACTGCGCGAGGACATCGACCTCATAGAGGGAGTCTATCCCGAATTCGACACTGACGCCTATCTGCGCGGCGAGGTTGCTCCCGTGTTCTTCGGCTCGGCGCTCAACACTTTCGGAGTCAAGGAGCTTCTGGATTGTTTTGTAAAAATTGCCCCGGCTCCACGCCCGGTTGTGGCTCAGGAACGTGAAATCGATCCTCATGAAGAGGGTTTCACAGGCTTCGTGTTCAAGATTCACGCAAACATGGACCCCAACCACCGTTCTTGCATCGCGTTTGTCAAAGTATGCTCCGGCAAATTCGAACGAAACGTCTATTACCGTCACATACGCCACGACAAACAGATGCGATTCGCGGCCCCGACCGCATTCATGGCCCAGAAAAAGAGCGTTGTCGACGAAGCCTATCCGGGCGACATTGTCGGCATTCCCGACACAGGCAACTTCAAAATCGGCGACACTCTCAGCTCGGGAGAAACCATCCATTTCAAAGGACTGCCGTCATTCTCGCCCGAGATGTTCAAATATATCGAGAATGCCGACCCGATGAAATCCAAACAGCTTGAAAAAGGAATCAACCAGCTGATGGACGAAGGAGTCGCACAGATCTTTACCAACCAATTCAACGGCCGCAAAATTATCGGCACAGTCGGCCAGCTTCAGTTTGAAGTTATCCAGTACAGGTTACTGCATGAATATGGAGCGCAGTGCCGCTGGGAGCCGATAAGCCTCTACAAAGCCTGCTGGATCGAGAGCGATGATGCCGAAGCGCTCGCCGCCTTCAAGAAACGGAAGGCTCAGTTTATGGCCACCGATAAGGAGGGACGGGATGTTTTCCTGGCCGACAGCAACTATGTTCTTCAGATGGCCCAGAGCGACTTTCCGAAAATACGTTTTCATTTTTCGAGCGAATTTTAAGCTCCGATCTGCCTGAAGGCAGCCTTCATTTCTCTCCTTCATCCGGCATCCCACGGTTCGGCTCCGGGGGAAAAGCGAAGAAAATCGAGGCCGGATTTGGAAATATAAACCTGAGACGCTATATTTGCGTTATGATTACGAAGGGCGACGGAAACCCTCCCTCAAACGAGAGAGATTCCCGGCCCCGTCGGAATGAATGAAAAAACCCACATCAAAGTCGATTGGGAAACTCATCAAATTAAAAGAAATGCCGAGACAAGCTTGCCCGTCAATGGCGGGCCCCACGTCGCAAGACGTTGGCCTTTGAGGCCACGGGGGATTACAAAGATTGGCAAGCCCTCAAAACCTGTCGTTCGGAGTTTCGTCACTATCCCTTTGATGTGGTTCTTATAGAAGCCGGCGGTTGCTTTCCAAGCATATCGCCGGCTTTTTTTTAATCCGTAATAAAACCTTAAATTAACAGATATGCTTGATGTAAAAGAATCATTGCTCGAACGCACGAGCGTGCGCCGTTACGAACGCGAGGCCATACCGGCCGAAACGATGGAGTTTATCTACAGAGCCGTGGAAAACACACCGACCTCCTACAACGGTCAGCAATTTTCCGTAATCGACATCGACGATCAGGAACTCAAAGAAAAACTCTACGAGCTTACCAACCAGAAACAACTCAAGACCTGCAACCGTCTTCTCATCTTTTGCTCGGACTATAATAAGATTTCCCTTCTCGCCCAAAAGAAGGGGTTGCAGATGCCACCCTTCACGGACACGATGGATGGCGTGACGATTGGTATAATCGACGCTTCCCTGGCAATGATGAGCGCTGTCGTGGCCGCACAGGCCGCCGGATTAGGCTCCAATTGCGTCGGCTATCTTCGCACGGTCGATCCTCGCGCGGTTGCCGAGCTTCTGCAACTTCCTAAAGGAGTGTTCGTAGTCTGCGGCCTCGCACTGGGTGTTCCCCGCGAACATCCCGACCTGAAGCCTAAGCAGCCTTCATCACTCGTGTTCCACCGCAATCATTACCGCCGGGATGAAGAGAAGATGGTAGAAGAACTTGAGGCATACGATGAGGTCGTGAAGCATTACAACCGCACGCGTTCCGGAGGCACCACTGATAACGATTGGGTCGCGCATATCCTTTCATATTACGACCACGCGATGCATTACCGCATCCTTGACTATTTAAAAGATCAGGGATATAACGTAAAGCACTGACAATCAAGTCACATACAAATAAAAAGAAAAACGGAGTCAAGGCCTCGACCTCGGCTCCGTTTTGTCGCGATAGCATTGTTCTATTATTTTACAGGCAATGTCTGCGACAATCACCTATTAGTTATACGCAAAATTAGGTAAAAAGTTTGAAATATCCGCAATTTTAAGTCTTGTTAACAATACGGGCGAATCCTTATAAGGATTCGCCCGGTTGCGAAATAAGCATAACGCAATTATTTCTTCACTTTGTCGACGATAGCCTTGAACGCCTCGGGCTTGTTCATGGCGAGTTCGGCGAGCACCTTGCGGTTGATCTCGATGCCGGCAGCGTGGATAAGGCCCATGAGCTGCGAGTAAGAAAGACCTTCGTTGCGAGCGGCAGCGTTGATACGCTGGATCCAAAGGGCGCGGAAGTTACGTTTTTTCTGCTTTCGGTCGCGGTAGGCATAGGTAAGACCCTTCTCCCAGGTGTTCTTAGCTACGGTCCAGACGTTGCGGCGAGAGCCGTAATAACCGCGGGTAAGTTTCAGAATTTTCTTTCTTTTGGCACGTGATGCTACGTGGTTTACTGATCTTGGCATTTTTTTGATTTTTTGAATGCGAGCGGCAATCTGATGGTCGACCGACCGGATGCACTTGCGGAGCTCGACACTCGGTTAATAAAAAAGATGATTTTTTCAGGCCGTCGTATGGCGACTTAGCCGCGGCTTAGCGAAGATTAAGAAGTTCGCGCACCTGACGCTCGTTAGCGGAAGCAACGATAGCGGTGTGGTCAAGATTTCTCTTGCGTTTTTTGGACTTCTTCGTAAGGATGTGGCTATGATAAGCGTGTTTCCTTTTGATCTTGCCGGTGCCGGTGAGCGCGAAACGTTTTTTCGCAGCGGCATTGGTCTTTACTTTAGGCATTTTTGTTAGTTTTTAGTTGTTAATATTCACCTCGGCACGTGGTGCCTACGGTCTCTAAAAGCGCCATCCGGACCCGAGCCGGAAAGGAGCCTGTATTTTTGTCAACGGTCGGAACCGCCGCTTATTGTGTCGTTAGTCTTCAGAAGGGGTCTCTTCGGCTTTTTCAGCGGAAGCGGCATTCACTCCTTTGGCTTTCTCCGAGGCTTCGCGGGCTTTTTGCTCCTTTCGGCTCTCGGGACGTTTCTCCTCCTTCTTGGAAGCGGCCTTGAGCGGAGAAAGCATGATCGACATGCGCTTTCCTTCCAGGACAGGCATCATCTCCACCTTGCCATATTCTTCGAGATCGTTGGCAAATCGAAGGAGGAGCACCTCGCCCTGTTCTTTGAAGAGAATCGAACGTCCACGGAAGAAAACGTAGGCTTTCACTTTCGATCCCTCCTGAAGGAATCCGATTGCATGCTTGAGCTTGAAGTTATAGTCATGGTCGTCGGTCTGCGGGCCGAAACGAATTTCCTTCACAACTACTTTCGCAGCCTTGGCCTTCTGTTCCTTCTGGCGTTTTTTCTGCTGATAGAGAAACTTCTGATAGTCGAGCACGCGGCACACCGGAGGCTCGGCGGTCGGTGAGATCTCGACGAGGTCGAGTTCCAGTTTCTCAGCTATTTTGAGAGCCTGTTGGATGGGATATATTCCCTGCTCGACATTGTCGCCCACGAGACGGACCTCTTTGGCGCGGATGTACTCGTTAGTTGCATGGGGGTCGTTGCGGTGTTCGCCTCGGACAGGGCGCTGTCCCGGCCGGGGACGCGGGCCCATGGGTCGGCGGGGACCGCCGAACTGTGGTTTTTTCTCCATTAAACGTCTTTAATTGTCAGAAGGCTCCACCGGAGAGGTCGAGGCCTTCACCTCATCATTTATTATGCGTGCAAAATCTGCGATTGACATAGTGCCCTTGTCTCCTTCTCCCTGTTTGCGCACGGAAACCTCTCCGTTCTCGGCTTCTTTTTCGCCGACGATAAGCATGTAGGGAATTTTCTTGAGCTCGTTGTCGCGGATTTTCTTTCCAATCTTTTCGTTGCGGTCGTCAACGACTGCGCGCACATCCTCTTTTTCAAGGGCGCGCTTCACCTCGTAGGCGTAATCGTTGAACTTCTCGCTGATCGGGAGAATCGCACACTGCTCGGGAATCAACCAGAGGGGAAGTTTTCCGGCTGTGTGCTCAAGAAGAACGGCCACGAAACGCTCCATAGATCCGAAAGGAGCACGGTGGATCATTACCGGGCGATGCTTCTGGTTGTCGCTGCCTGTGTATTCAAGGCCGAAGCGCTCGGGGAGGTTGTAGTCAACCTGGATTGTGCCGAGCTGCCAACGACGACCGATGGCATCTTTCACCATGAAGTCGAGTTTCGGACCATAGAATGCGGCCTCGCCTTCTACCTGACGGGCTTTGAGGCCCTTTTCGGCACACGCTTCGATTATGGCCTGTTCGGCAAGATGCCAATTCTCATCCGAACCGATGTATTTCTCTTTATTCTTGGGGTCGCGGAGTGATATTTGAACCTCGAAATCTTTGAAATCAAGAGCCTTGAAGATGTAGAGAATAATATCCATCACCTTCAGGAACTCATCCTTGATCTGTTCGGGGGCACAGAACAGGTGGGCGTCATCCTGAGTGAATCCTCTCACACGGGTCAGACCGTGAAGCTCGCCGCTCTGTTCATAGCGATAGACTGTTCCGAATTCGGCGAGACGCAGAGGGAGATCGCGGTAAGAACGCGGAGCTGCCTTGTAGATCTCGCAGTGATGCGGACAGTTCATGGGCTTAAGAAGATATTCCTCCCCTTCCTGAGGGGTATGTATAGGCTGGAATGAATCCTTGCCATACTTTGCCCAGTGGCCGGAGGTGACATAAAGTGCTTTATTTCCGATATGGGGAGTGATCACCTGAAGATAGCCATATTCCTTCTGGATTTTGCGAAGGAACTGTTCGAGGCGGTCGCGGAGGGCAGCTCCTTTGGGGAGCCAAAGAGGGAGGCCTGCACCGACAGTGTGAGAGAAAGCGAAGAGTTCCATCTCACGTCCCAACACGCGATGGTCGCGTTTTTTAGCTTCTTCGAGAAGCTGAAGGTATTCATCGAGCATCTTCTTCTTGGGGAAGGTGATGCCGTAAACGCGGACGAGCTGATTCCTCTTTTCATCGCCACGCCAATAGGCGCCTGCAAGCGAGGTTATCTTCACGGCTTTTATCGGGGCCGTGTTTGCCAGGTGAGGTCCGCGACAGAGATCCGTAAAGGAGCCTTGCGTATAGGTCGTGATGTGACCATCTTCAAGCTCGCTGATAAGCTCGCACTTATACTGTTCGCCACGGTCACCAAACATCTTGAGCGCATCGTTCTTGGCGATATCAGCGCGGACGATGGGAGCTTTGCGCTGGGCAAGCTCAAGCATTTTCTTTTCTATGCGGGGGAAGTCCTCCGAAGTGATTTTATGTTCACCCGGATCGATGTCGTAATAAAAACCGTTTTCCACGGCGGGTCCGATACCGAATTTTACTCCGGGGAAGAGTTCCTGCAAAGCCTCGGCAAGGAGGTGAGCGGAGGAATGCCAGAATGCATGCTTGCCTTCCGGGTCATCCCATTTAAAAAGTTCGACAGTGGCATCCTCGCTGATAGGACGGGAAATATCCCATTCCTCGCCGTTCACCTTAGCCGCGAGGACATCAGCGGCAAAACGCGGACTGATGCTCTCGGCAACCTGAAACGGAGTCGTGCCATTCTCGAACTGACGGACACTGCCGTCAGGAAAAGTTATATTGATCATATTTGATATCGATGGATTGAAGACCTAAGAGCGACAACATCTTGCGAATGCGACGTCCGGCCATAAATAACCGCGCAAAGATACAATAAAATTCTCACATATCCAAAATTCGGACCGCTTGCAAACATTCAATTCGCAAACGGCCTGAATTTTACACTTTTATCATGTTAAAAAGAGTCTTATTCCTCCCCTTCGTCGTCATCATCCTCCCAATCGAGGAAGAAATTGTCGGCGTAAGCATCTTCCCGGAAACGGGAAATTTCCCTTCCCTCGCGTTTGGTCGGGCGTCCGAGACCCTTGCGGCGGTCGACAAACCCTGATATGCGTGTGACTTCCAACAATTCATACTGCGAGGGAGGAGTAAGATTTTCAAGATATTCGGGCACGAGTTTGGCCCCCAGACGTCCCTGCGACAGGGCTGTCACACGGAAGGTGTAAGTGATGGGAGGTTTTCTGACATCGATCACATCTCCCGGCTTGATTGTTCGCGAGGGCTTCACCGGAGCGCCGCCGATCATAACGCGACCCTTCTTGCAAGCATCCGTGGCGATTGTCCGCGTCTTGAAAACTCGCATGGCCCAGAGCCATTTATCAACTCTTTCTTCTGTCAGCGCCATAGAATCAATCTGCTGTGGCGGTGGTGCGGACGAGCCTCATCACCTCCTCGTGATTAGTATCATAGAGAATCACCTCCGTAGCCGAGACCGGACGGGCCGCAGCCACTTCTTCAAGGGCGACGATAAATGCCGTCTCCCCCTTCATGTCCGGACAGGCCATGCGTGTCAGGGCAATTCCGCTGAAGCCTATTGAATTGGCGCCTTCCATATCTATCTCCATGGTGCCATTGAAGATGTTGCAACCCGTGTTGCCGTGAAGTCGACCTTCATCAACATCGATGACCATTTTCATGTCGGGGTTATCGATCTTCTCCGACCCTATGCGAGCAACGCGCCAGGTGCCGTTAAGGAACTGGAAATTCTGGTGCATCAGGGTCATCACCTCCTTGCCTGTTTCGTCGTAGAGATAGAGCAGATAATTTGAATCGGCCAAACTCCAAGTATAGGTGCGGGTCGCGTCAAGAGCCACATTTATCTCATAATCCGTGAGCCCCTCCTTTTCGCACGCCATCATCGTCGAAGCGATATTTGAGAAGCGCAGCACGGAATCCGCCGGATTGTAGGAATAGGTGGCATTTATCACGTTACAACCGTTTGACCCATAGACGCGCCCTTCGGAAGGAACGAACTTCAGGAAAGGAGACTTCTCGCCGACGGCCTCCTTGCCGTTGACGGTCTCAATCGCCCAATCCCCCTTTACGATTCCCTTCTTAAGCTCCTCCGAGGTGTAGACCTGCGGGTTGGCCTTTGCCACTATGGCCTCACGGTCCTGCGGAAGGGTCGCCTCTTGTTTCACTTTCTTGCCTCCCGTGGCATTCTGCACGATAGAGCATGAGCCGAGCGTTGTCAGAGCGAGCAACGCCGGGAGAGCCCAAATAATATTTCTTTTTTTCATAATCTTGTTTTATTAATCACCCCAATGACGCCGCAGAGGATACTTCGTCGGCCGGAGCAGCAAGCGCAGCGATGTTGAATAGAACATATAATTCCAGAACCAGTTCATCAACACCGAAAGTTTGTTTCTCATTCCGAGAATCGAAAGGAGATGGACAAGCATCCAGACGAGCCATGCGAAGAATCCGGAGAAAGAATAAGAGGGAAGATCAGCCACAGCCTTATTCTTTCCGATTGTCGCCATCGAACCTTTGTCTTTGTAAACAAATTCACGGGAAAAATCTCCCGAATTAAGATTCTTTGCCAGATTTGCGGCTTGCTGTATGGCGGGCTGAGCCATCTGCGGATGCCCGTGAGGATAATCGGGTGTCTCCATAAGGGCAATGTCGCCGATCGCGAAAAGCGAATCTTCGTAACCGGCCACGCGATTGTATCTGTCGACAATAATTCGCCCGCCTCGCCCGACGATTTCAGAAGGTAATCCGGGCATCGGTTCTCCTTTCACGCCGGCAGTCCAGATAAGGGTTTCGCAATATTCTTTATGGCCATCCTTGAATGTGATATATTTATCGGTATAATCCGTCATCAGCGTATTAAGGCGGACATTTACCATCAGATCGCGCAATCCTTCGAGGGCTTTTTGCTGCGACTTGGGGCGCATCGCTCCCAAAAGCGAGGGAGCACCTTCTATGAGCGTGATAGTCACATCCTCCGGCTTCAGTTCAGGATACTCTTTGGAGAGGATATACTTTTTCATCTCCCCGAGGGCGCCTGCGATCTCCACGCCTGACGGGCCTCCTCCGACCACGACAAAGCTCAGCAGCTGACGTCGGCGTTCAGGATCCGTACAGAGAGCTCCTCGCTCAAACCGGTCGAGAATTTCATCGCGGGTATGGGCCGCCTGAGCCACGGTCTTGATGCCGTAGGTCTCTTCGGCGAGCTTGTCCATGCCAAAATAATTGTTGGTGGAGCCGGCGGCTATCACAAGACGGTCATAATCGATCGTTTCGTAACTGGTTGTGATCCGGCGGTGTTCCAAGTCAATATTCTTTACATGGCCCATGTGATAGCTCACTCCGGCCATATTCCTTATCTCCCGGCGGAACGGGAAAGATATGTTTGCACTCACCAGGCCTGAGGAGGCTATCTGATAGAACAACGGCGGAAAACAATGGAAGTTATTTCGGTCGACAATCTTGACCTCGAATTTATCGCGGTCAAGATGTTTCGCGAGATTCAGTCCGGCGAAACCGCCTCCGATTATGACAATTCTCTCTTTCATTTTTTACGATTTTATCCCGGTCGGAATCTGCGGCAGGAGATTTGATTTTCAGGAAACTTATCCTTCCCCCGGCCGACGCCCTGACCGATCGCTCCCCGAAAGGAACCGAGCATTCTATATAAGTGTAACGTCGCGGGGCGGTTTTAGTTGGAAAGCGGCGGATTTTTGATTATTTTTGCAGTGACATGAGAATTTCCGACCTGAAACATACGTTCCCCTTCCCGGAGGCAATCATCTGCCTGCTGCTTATCCTGAGGATCGCGTCTCCGGCCCGCGCCCAGGTGAACGCGGAGCAAGTTATGACAATCGGACGCAACGTTCTGTCGATGGACGACTACATGCTTTCGATACAATATTTCAATCAGGCAATCAAGGCCAAACCATACCTTGCCGACCCCTATTATTTCAGGGCTCTCGCCAAGCTCTCGCTCGAGGACTACAGTGGCGCCGAAGAAGATTGCACGCTCGCTCTCGAACGCAACAAATATAAGACCGAGACTTACAAGGCCCGCGGGTTCGCCCGACAGTTTCTGGGGAAAGACTCTCTTGCAATAGAGGACTATAATATCGGACTTTCCCACAATCCCGACGACAAATATTTTTTATTTTACAAATCAGTGGCGCAGACGGAAATCGGCGACTATGACGGCGCCGACAGCACATTCCGGACCCTGCTCCGGATCTATCCCCGTTTTGACGAGGGCCACGCTGCCCTCGGACGTCTCAACCTTCTGCGCGGAGACACCGTCGGGGCGCTCGCCTCGCTGAACCGGGCCACGGAGCTGGCGCCCAATTCTCCCCGGGCTTTCCTGATGCGTGCGGAAGTAGAATTTTCAAACCGAGACTGGCAGGGAGCGCTCTCGGATATGGACCGCGCCATTACTCTTGAACCTCGGGAAGCCGACCTATACGTTAACCGCGCTTACGTCAGATATAACCTCGAAGATTGGTTCGGGGCAATGGCCGACTATAACTATGCCATCGAATTAGCCCCCGACAACAGCCGGGCACTCTTTAACCGCGCCCTGCTCCGCTATGAAGTCAAGGACCTTAACCGGGCCGCAGCGGATTTCACCGAAGTATTGCGTCTTGATCCCGACAATTTCCACGCGATGTTCAACCTCGGACTCGTCGACCTTGAAAGAGGAAAATCGCGCGAAGCCCTGCGTCAGTTCGATCGCATTGCGGCCCGCTATCCAAGATTCCACCAGGCTTATTACGCGCGCGCCGAGGCACTTCGGGATATTGGCGACATGCGCGGGGCGATGCAAAGCGTCCATCAGGGCGACGAGCTCGTGAAGCGCTATGTGAAAGACCCTGAACACAACCCGCTCGACAGGCCGACAATCCAACCCGGCCGCACCCATTCCGACAATGGTCGCGACGCCGATTCCGGGGAGGAGTCCGAAGAAGAAATCATGAGCCGTTTCAATCAGCTCGTGACCGTAGGGAACACGGGGTCGCCCGAACTGAGCTTCAACGAACGAATCAAAGGTCGAGTTCAGGACCGGGATGTCACTATCGACCCGGAGACATTCTATATGGTCTCGTTCGTGGCCACTCCCCGGTCGCTCAAAGCAGGGTCCAACTATTTCCGGCATCTTGATGAGTTCAACTCGCGTGGCTTTATTGCCGACCGTCTCTATCTCACCCCCTATCCGGGGACGCCGGGCGACGAGGCCACTCTCGAAGCACTCTTCGCCTTGTCGGACAACTACGGCAGATCGAGTCTCACTCCAAGCCCGCGCCCGGCCGACCTCCTTGCCTCGGGCATAGCTCGCGCCCTGCTCAAAGACTTTGACGCCGCAGAACGCGACCTCTCGGCATCAATCGACGCTCTCCCTGACTTCACGGTCGCCTATATGGCCAGAGGAGCGATGAGACAGTCGAGAGCCAAGACCGATCCCGGATTCCTTGAAGGAGCGATAAAGGATTATGACCAAGCCTTGCAGCTCGACCCGACCCTGAGTTATGCGCTCTTTAACAAAGGAAACATCTATTACGAAACGGGCGACTATACCTCCGCCCTTGAATGTTATACGCGGGCAATGGACATTGACCCACAATTCGGACAGGCAGCGTTTAACCGCGGACTGACCTATCTCCGCCTCGGACGCAAAGCCCAGGCCCTCTCCGACTTGCGCAAAGCAGGGGAAATGGGCGTGATTCCGGCATATTCCCTGCTTAAAAAGATGAAATGAAACACCCGACCAGGCGACAGCCAAGCCGGCGCCGAACAGTTCTCTGGCCCTAATGCACGCATATTTCGGAATGAAAACGGGGATTACTTGCGCGGACAGAATATTTTGATTAACTTTGCGGTCGCTTTAGCAAAACGTGTGATGGGAAATTCGTTGGCCGTCGTCAGACCGCCCGCTCCCCGCGCCGAACGCACGGAGCAGAACTTATTTTGAGTAACACAAACCAACAACAAAAATGAAGAAATTCGCATTGAACGCCGAGCCGCGTACCGAGCTTGGCAAGAAGTCAGTGAAGGCCCTCCGCAAGGAAGGCAAAATCCCCGCAGTCATCAACGGCGGTCAGATCGTAGAACTCCCCTATACCGCAGCTCTCAAAGAGGGCCAGAAGCTCGTCGAGATAGATGAGAAGCGCGGTATCATCACCACCGATATCGTTGTGAACGCAGAAGATGTTCGCAAACTTATCTACACTCCCGACATCTTTGAGGTTGACCTCACCGTAAACGGCGAAGAAATCAAGGCCGTGATGAAAGACCTCCAGTTCCAGCCCGTAAAAGACACCGTTCTCCACATCGATTTCCTTCAGGTTTATCCCGACAAGCCCATCGTGATGGAAGTGCCCGTTCAGATTGAAGGTCACGCAGAGGGTGTAAAAGCCGGTGGTAAGCTCACGATGTCGATGCGCAAGCTCAAAGTAAAAGCACCCTATACTGAGATTCCCGAGCGTCTGGTCATCAATGTTGACAACCTCGGACTCGGCAAGTCGCTTGCAGTCGGCGACCTCCACTTCGAAGGCCTCGAGCTTATGAACGCAAAGAACGCAGTTGTCTGCGCCGTTCAGCTCACGCGTGCCGCTCGTGGTGCCGCAGCAAAGGCCGAGAAATAATCCGACCTTACAATCATCAAGAGAGGGTGTGTCAATCAATATTTGGCACACCCTCGCTCATTAACCGACAATGTCAATATTTAATTTCCTCAAAAGCCTCACAGGCCGGGGAAAAGAGAAATTTCCCCCGCCGCCGACACCAGATATGAAACGCTTTCTAATCGTATGCCTGGGCAATATTGGCCCGGAGTATGCCGACACTCGCCACAACGCCGGCTTCATGGTCGGCGACGCCCTTGTTGAAGACGCAGGCGCCACATTCCGTTCAGGCCGTTATGGCGACATGGCCGTCGTAAAGGTCAAGAATTGCGAATTGCTCGTGCTCAAACCGAGCACATACATGAATCTCAGCGGCGTGGCCGTCCGTTACTGGATGAACCGCGAGAAACTTCCGCTTGAGAATCTTCTGGTCGTGGTCGACGACATCGCCCTTCCTTTCGGCACTCTGCGCATCCGCAAGCAGGGCTCCGACGCGGGCCATAACGGACTCAAGAATATTGCTTCCGAATTGGGAACACAGGCCTACGCCCGGCTGCGTTTCGGCGTGGGCAACGATTTCCCGCGTGGAGGCCAGGTCGATTATGTGCTCTCGAAGTTTCCGCCCGAGGAAATGAAAGAGATGCCCGCCGTGCTCAAGAGGGCCTGCGAAGCCGTGAAATCATTCTGCCTCTCCGGCATTGATTTTACCATGACCCACTTCAACCGCTAATTCCGCTAACGTCCGCAGAGCGACTGCAGCCGACAATGGCTGCAGCGGTCGTCGTCGTCAGCCACACCAAGAGGAATCTCCGGATCAAACAATTCTTTCAGTTTCGCCGAAAGGCCTGAAAGAAATTCATCATTTACCTGCCGATAGTCGGTCACAACCGTCCTGTCGACTTTCGGCCTCGAAGCGCCCCCTTCCGGAAGAACTTGCGCCTCATAGATTTCCGGGGCTATCGCCACCTCGCTTCCCACCTGTCGGGCAAGCAGATTGGAATATAACAGAAGCTGGAGGATATTCTTGGCCTTATAAGAGCCGTCGAGAATATTCTCCGGCTTCGCCGCTTCGAGATGAACGCTTCCCGTCTTATAGTCGACTATCCGATAGCCTCCGTCGGGGGTGCGGTCAACACGGTCGAATGCATAACTGAAATTGACTTCGGGAGCGTCGCCAATCTTCATCCGGGTCTTCCCCGGCACTTCCCCGCCACACAGCACAAGTTCACCCCGCGAAGCATCATAACGAAGGATGCCCTCCACCATATCCGCCAATTTCTCGGCCACCATCGCCACGCCCTCGGGCAAGTCCCTCCCGCGTTTTTCTTCCGGGAGATGAAAATGATGTTTATTGACCCCTTCAACAATCAACCGCATTATACGCCGGCGATCGGAGGCCATAGCCTCCAGCTGCTGGCGAGAAATGACAATCGGCTTGCGAAGCATCCGACGAGCTCGCTTGGCGGGGAAGTATAGCGAGAGCATGACATCATGGACAATGTCGCCCTGGACGATGGGAGAAATAAAATTCCCGGGCTCTACCTCATCCCGGATTCCCTTGACAAACTTATAATAGAATCTGACCGGACAGTTGCAATATTCCACGAGCGCGGAAGCAGAAAGATTTCTGCCGCTTTCTTTCCGGGTAAAGGCGAGCAACTCATCGATCACAGCGGGTGACTTCACGATCGGCTTAGCCTTCGAAGGGGAAGCATTCAACTGGTAGGAATAGTTTTCCATTCTGACCCGGTCGCGTGCATGAAGCAGCTCAAGCTGAAGAAGAAAGCGCGACTTGCCGCCACTGCGCATCCCCTCGCCGGCCCGTGCATCATAAATGAGATCGACACCTCGCGAGCGCGACAGCATCCGGTAGAAATAATAGGCGTAAAGAGCTTCCCCGCTGTGTCCTGCCGGCAATCCATATCCCCGGCGCAGAGCATCGGGGATAAATGTGCGTCGACCTCCGCTCCGGGGCATCACCTTATCGTTCATTGACAGAACAATAATATGTTCGAAATCAAGCGCGCGAGTTTCCAGTATTCCCATCACCTGCAATCCCTCCAGAGGCTCCCCCTCAAATGTGATTTTTTCGCCGGCCAAAAGACGGTCGGCAAGAAGCAGCACACTTTCCGGACCCATCATAATATGATGTTCACAGATAGCGTCGAGCAACCTTGAGAGGGCGTTCCGGTAGACAATGATTTGCGAACGTTCGAGAGTCTTTTTCAATCCCGACTCATCGGACGCTTCCGCAGCCAAAGCTTCATCAACCTCATTGAGAAGATGATCGAGCCATTCGACAGTCTTTGTCGGCGAAGCGTTGCGGGGAAGAGGCCTGAGCAACCTTGCCACAGCGGGGGATATCGAGGCTATCTCCTCTACAGAAAGCGTGAAACAGTGAGTATTCATAATATGGCCGGCCACTGCGTTAGCCTCATCGCTGCCGGCCACTGCATGGGTCAAAGGATGCGCGAGGAAGAGTTTAAGGTCCTCATAATAATAGGCCTCCCGACCGTCGACCGCGCGGCGGCGCTGAAAAAGCCGACGGATATGATAGATGAAAGAAGCAATCGCCGTGAAGCGCAATGAATGGCCCATCGTAAGATTGACCTCTCCGATTTCCCGGGGAAGAGAATATAGGAGTGGGAGGAGGAGATTTTCATCGGGCAAGACCACCGCCACCTTAGCATCCTTAAACTTTTCCTTGCCGATATTATTGAGGAGTTCCTTCAGTTTTTCGCCGGCGATTTTCGTCTGTGTCGAGTTGGAGGGGGAAGCGGCAATCGTAACGACCGGGGGCATCTGCTTCGTGGCGGCTCGCTCAAGAAAAGGCCGGCTCCACTCCGGAGAAGGGAAACGCTTTTCGTTACGACGAAGTTCACGCGTGATTTTTCCGTGGACATTTGTGAGCACGGGGCCTGTCGCATCCCAGAAAAATTCGGCAAGAGGAGAGCCGTCAGGACTCTTTCGAGCAGCCAACTCCTCAAACAGAAGATTCTCGCTCGTGGAGAGCGCATTGAATCCGACAAACACCACTTTATCGTATGGAAAATCCTCTTCACCGTCGTTGAGTCTTTCGACGGCGAGCCTGAACGCGCTTCCCGGCATGCAAAGGCCGTCGGCCTCAAGATCGGCACGCAGGCGCTCGTAAAGTTCCGGAAGAAGTTGCCATAGTTCAAGAAACCTGGCCCTAATTCCTTCGTCGCTCCCCGGGCCGACATGTTTCCAGAACCCCTCGACATCCTCAAGAGCCGGAGAATAACCGAAGAATCGTTCAATCATCTCCCGCTGCTCGTCAGTAAGGAAATTGGAGGATATTTCCCGGAAATCCCGCACATTGTCGAACACCTTCTCTGCATCGACCATATACTGGTCGACTTCGCTGAAATCGGCAAGTATCACCTCCCCCCAGGAGGCGAACCGGTCAAAGACAAGCGGTTTGAACCCCTTGCCAGAATCCGACAATTTCGAGAGGTCGGCAAGGAGACGACAGTAGACATTGTAGAGGCGGAAGAGCATATCGATCCGGGAATCCACATCGTGGCCCGAGAGCCGAGCCGTGAAATCGGCTATGGCCATGACTTCAGGAGCCAACAAGGGATTCCGGGAGGCCGACGCCAGATAACGAAGGAAAAACATTCCGGCGCGACGGTTAGGGAACACGAAGCAGACTCGGCTAAGATTATCAAATCGAGAAAGCGCAGATTCCGCCACCGCCTGAAGAAAAGGAATCGGCGCCTCGGAGCGCTCGGAAAAGGAACCATTCATATCAGACACAAAGTTAATCAAGATTAAAGGTCAATGCAAGCAAATCAAAAGAAGAGGGGCCGATAGGGGCCCTAATAATTAGGAAACTCGGGAATTTTTGTTTACTTTTGCAGTCATGAGATTTTCCGACACGCCGGGACAGGAAGTGCTCAAGGATTCCCTCCGGCGACTGGCAGATAACGACACCGTGCCCCATGCGATTCTGCTTTCGGGCGCGGAAGGGACGGGCAAGATGATGCTCGCCCGCGCTTTCGCGCAATATCTCCATTGCCGCCGGCCGGTCGGCGGAGAGCCCTGCGGAGAGTGTCCCGACTGCAGGATGCATGCCGAACTCTCCCACCCCGACCTCCATTTCGTCTATCCAATCGTCAAGCGTGAAAAGGAAAAGATAGCGACTTCCGCCGATATTCTGCCGCTTTGGCAACAGATGCTCGTCGAGCATCCTGAAATGCCCTCCGAGCAGTGGCTCGAGATTATCAACGCGGGCAACTCGCAGCCGTCGATCTATGTCAATGAGGCGGATTCGATTGTTCAGGCGGATTCCTATCCCCCCTTTACATCCACGCGCAAAATATTCATCATCTGGCGTCCGGAGAGAATGCAGACCGCGGCGGCCAACAAGTTGCTGAAAGTGATAGAGGAGCCCATGCAAGGCACCGTTTTTATCCTTGTCAGCGACAACGAGCTGCAACTCCTGCCCACCATATATTCAAGGACCCAGCGCTTTCATGTCGGGTCTATCGAAAACGCCGAACTTACCGAATGGCTCATTCACAACCGCGGGCTCAGCGAGGATGAAGCCCGCAGAATAGCCTCGATAGCCGGCGGCAACCTTATCAACGCCTCCCGCCTCGCCTCCCACTCGGGAGAGACCGAAGAATTCAGGCTTCAATATATGGAAATCATGCGCCAGGCCTACAAAAAGGGAGCTGCCGCTCTCAAAAAGATTGCCGATCGTCTCGGCGATTCCAAGGGGGGCTACGGTCGAGAGAAACTCCGTCGGTTTCTCCTGTATATGGGCCGGATGGCACGCGAGAACTATCTCTATAACCTTGGCGTCGGGTCGCTCGTGGCCATGACCCGGGAGGAGGAAGAATTCGCATCCCGCTTTGCCCCTTTTATCCATTCAGGCAATGTCGAGGAGCTCGTGAAGGAGACCGACCGGGCTCGCATCGATATCGAGCGGAATGCCAACGCCAAGCTCGTGCTTTTTGATTTTTTTATTCTCCTCATTATCCTCATTCATAAGAAACGCGGATAACGCCACGCAGCATACAAGGCTGCTTAATCACCGCGCCACGGGGGACAATCTCAAATAGAAATTATTAAATCATCATCTAATGAAACCCACACTTTTTATCCTCGCTGCCGGAATGGGCAGCCGATACGGAGGACTTAAACAACTTGACGGCCTCGGCCCATCGGGAGAAACGATTATGGACTATTCAGTCTACGACGCTCTCCGTGCAGGTTTCGGCAAAATTGTATTTGTGATCCGCCACGACTTCGAGGAGGAGTTCCGTCGCAAGATAATCTCTCGTTACGAGGGACATGTTCCGGTGGAGGTTGTGTTTCAAGAACTCGACGCACTTCCGGCTGGCCACAGCGTTCCGGAAGGCAGGACCAAACCCTGGGGCACGGGGCATGCCGTGCTGATGGGCAAGGATGTCATCAACGAACCTTTCGGAGTCATCAACGCCGACGATTATTACGGAGCCGACGGCTTCCGGGTGCTTGCTGATTTCCTCCGCTCGGTCGAGGGAGAACGGGGACGCTGGTGTATGGTCGGCTTCAATATCTGCAACACTCTGAGTGAGAACGGAGGCGTTTCGCGAGGCTACTGCCGCGTAGATGCCGACGGAATGCTTACGAGCGTCACCGAATGCCACGGCATTGAGCGACGCGACGGTAAGCTCATCCGCATTGATGAAGAGGGAAATGCCGTTCCTTTCCCCGAAGATGCAAGCGTGTCGATGAACATGTGGGGCTTCACTCCCGATTATTTCGACTATTCCGAGAAGGCATTTCTTGAATTCCTTGCCGCCCATGGCAACGAACTCAAATCGGAATTCTATATCCCGACTGTTGTCAACGACCTGATTCAGGCCGGAGAAGTCAGCCTGAAGGTCGAACCGACAACTTCACGTTGGTTCGGAGTCACTTATGCCGCCGACCGTGACGCCACAGTTGCCGAGTTCAAAAAGCTCGTCGACGAAGGACTCTATCCCACTCCCCTTTTCTAATATTAACAGAAATGGCCACCAAAGAAAGAATCCTCGTCACCGGAGGCACCGGCTATATCGGGTCGCACACGGTTGTCGAGCTCCAGAAAGCGGGTTACGATGTCGTGATTATCGACAACCTGTCGAACTCCGAACCTACCGTTGTCGACGGAATAGAAAAAATCACCGGAATCCGGCCGATTTTTGTCGAGGGAGACTGCACGGACCTTGAAACACTCCGCCGTCTTTTCCTTAAACTTCCCGGCATCAAAGGAATCATCAACTTTGCGGCTTCCAAGGCTGTGGGAGAGTCTGTAAAGAATCCTATTCTTTATTATCGCAACAACCTGGTCACACTCCTCAACCTGCTTGACTGCATGCCGGAATTCGGAGTCAAAGGGATAGTGTTCTCATCATCATGCACGGTTTACGGCGAACCCGACATGAATCCCATAGATGAAACCGCACCGATCAAGCCTGCCACATCCCCATACGGAAACACTAAGCAGATTTCGGAGGAAATCATCCGCGATTTCATCCGCGCCGGAGCCCCGATCAAAAGCATCCTTCTCCGATATTTCAATCCGATAGGAGCGCATGAGTCGGCCTTGATCGGAGAGCTCCCGATTGGAGTGCCCCAGAATCTTGTGCCCTACATGACTCAGGCTGCCGCAGGAATCCGTGGGGAACTGACCGTGTTTGGCACGGATTACAATACCCCTGACGGAAGCTGTATCCGCGACTATATCGATGTCACCGATCTTGCAAGAGCGCATGTCATCGCAATGGAACGCCTTCTCTCAGGAGAAGATCATGATTCGGTTGAAGTCTTTAACCTTGGCACGGGCCGGGGGCTTTCCGTGCTGGAACTTATCTCAGCGTTCGAACGCGCAACCGGTGTGCACGTTCCTCATACGATCGGGAAACGCAGGGAAGGAGATATCGAGCAGATTTGGGCCGACCCGAAGAAAGCTAACGAAGTGCTCGGCTGGAAAGCCGAAACGCCCATTGAAGAAACCATGCGTCACGCATGGGCCTGGCAACAGTCGAGAATCAAACGTTAAAGCTCCGGAGAACTCCTCTCCACCAACAATACAGAATCGGCTTGCCGTGAAATTCCTCCGGCAAGCCGATTCTGTATTGTTGCGTATGTTATGGGAAGCGAACTTCAATTTGTCTTGAAGGGAACCCCAACGTTATGGGCGTCGAGAACCCTGCGGGCACTTCGCTCGAAAAGCTTCCAATGACCGCGTTGTGAGGCGGGAATACTCTCGGACGCTTGCGAAGGATAAACCTTAAAATTTGATTTTCCACCCGTTGGTTTGGCGCTGAAAAGAAGATCGTAATCAGCGTGTTTGAAGCGCGCCTTGCCATCGGCATCCCTCTCGATGCGAGCCCTTACCAGCGCGCCTCCGCGCGTGTCGGTTGTCTTCATGTTGGAAATAAAGTTTCCGAGCGAATACACCACGAGCACATCCTTTTGCTCTTTCTCGTTGCGGACAACTTTCATCGGCTGGACCACATGAGGATGACCTCCAATCACAAGGTCAACTCCTCTGTCGACAAGGAAATCGGCCAAATCCTCCTGATTGCGGTTCTGAAGCAGCACATATTCTATGCCCCAATGGACCGCCACCACAAGAATCTCGGCTCCGGCGGCGCGTGTCAGATCGATTTCGCGGGCCATCCGTTCGCGGTCAATCATTGCCACTTCAATTCCATCCTGCGGAGGGATGCCGTTCGTGCCGTAGGTATAGTTAAGGAAACCGACCTTGATGCCATTGATATCCTTTATAAGAGGGAGCTTATTCTCTCGGTCGGCGGCATCGTGAAACGTCCCTGTATGGTCGACGTGCAAGGAATCAAGGGCTGTGAGAGTCCGCCGGGCGGCCTTGTCGCGTCGGTCGAGACAATGATTGTTAGCCGTCAGAAACATATCGAAGCCGGCATCCCGCAGAGCCTCCGCGTATGAATCCGGAGCTGAAAAACAGGGATAACCGGAATAAGAGGGACCTCCGCCGAGGGGCACTTCAAGGTTGCAGACTGCATAGTCTGCTTTTGTCACCTCCGGAGCGATCAGCGTGAAGCAATCTGAATAATCATAAGATCGACCTCCGCCGGCGCTCAAGGCAGCATCCAGCTGGGCCTGATGCTGCATGGCATCACCGACAAACAGAAGGTCGGCACCCTGAGCCTCTCCCGGCTCGGTCGCCCCGGTGATAAATCCGAGCAGCGAGATCAGCGTCGGGAGCAGCGAGTGGAGAGCGTTGAGGAGTGTCATAGTTTGAGGAGGCTGCAATCAGTCGAGAGCCTGATTGGAGAACGTGAAACAGATAAGGGCCTCGTCTGTCGAGAGCCGGGTCATCGTCGGTTTAATCATATAGGGAGCGCATCGGGTCACATAGGTCGACACCGAGTTATACCCTTCTACGGATTCCGTCGTGATGTTTACCGGGATGAAAGAGAACTCCGTGTCCTCGGCCTTAATCTCCTCGCCGTTGCGGTAAGCATTATAGAGATTGAGGAAGTACTGACGCATTGATGAGAAACGGTAGGAACCGGTCTCCGTGTCATACGCGGCGTAGAAGGACTCCACATTGTCGGGCACTTTGTTGGAGGCGAAAAACTCATCAACATCCTTGCGTTTCACCATCAGGAGCCAGGGGGCGACATCGAGACCATGGTCATTGCGGATTGTACGGGCCGGAACGGAGAATTCAAGAGCTGAAACCACCGACATTCCCTCTCCTGCCTCCAGATAGCGGTCAAGAAGGGTGCGGACCGGGAAGGTGAAATCCACCACATATCCTCCGGGGGTCGTAATGATTGACTCTCCCTGCTCAACAAGCGATTTGATTTGGTCGGAGATGTTATAAGAGATGAGATTGGTCGTGTTGACAATCGGCTGCGAGGACATGAGGCAGACAGAGTCGCGTTTCACGACCGGACGATTCACGTAGACGCCATCTTCAAGCACGGATTGGGTAACGGTGTGATGCCAGTAGGTATAAATTTCTGTGGTCGTGATATTTCCGATGCAACCGTTTCCAAAACTCGGCTCAACGTAGATTCCGGGGAAGAAGGCGTTAAAGGTCTGCGGCCAGTCGAATACAGGATCTCCGGCCCTGTACATATCAAACACTTTCAAGCCCCATTCCAGGGGGAGCTTGACCGGAATCGAGACATAATTCACTTTCTTGACCGCGGAGTCTCCTGCGGCAATCACGGAAAGAGTGTAGGACTTTTTCCCCCAGGGTTGCTCAGGATTGTAATATCCGGAGGGATCGAAGTCGGAGTTGAACGATGAGGGCAACTCTTTCTGAAGCGGATAGACCGTGAGCTGCTGGGGAGCGAGGGAGTCGCCCGTAAGCGAACCGCGAAGGACCTTCATGATGAGCTTGACAGAATCCACCGACTCGCGGGGGATGGAATCGGGGATTGTCATTTTATTGGAGCAGACCATCTGGGCCACAAACGAACATCCGAGCGAACCATATTCGGGGACGCTGATTCGGCCGAGCAGCTTCGTATATCCACGGCCGTCGATCTCCGGGACCATCCTGACAGCGGATGGAATCGCAGTCTTAAGCGAATCCATCGTGATGATGACTTCGCCATTGGAGAGGGAGGATCCGATCGTGGTCAGATCGTCATTGCAGGATGACATCATCGAGGCGCCGGCCAAGGCGACAGCGATGATTATCGGAATCAGGCGGAGTCGCTTCATTTAGATTTCGTCATTAAGGAATTGTAGAGGTCGACATACGCATCGGCATCGACGGCGTCGCCGGGAAGCGACACGACTTTGATTCCGAGCTGCGCGGCATAATCGAGAAGGGCCTGCGAAGGCTCGACTCCTTGAAAGACGACGGCATCGGAATAGGTCATCGCCACCTTGTGGAAGAAGTCAGAATCGAGAGGAATCTCCTTGAGTTTCTTGAGGTCGGCAGGCTTGGCGCCTTCGGCCTTGAGTTTGGAGAGGATATTTTCATCAATGGCGGCCGGGGTTTCGCCGGGCAATACCACATAGACAAATTTTGATTTTTTGAAGGCCGCCGGATCTCCGCAGATACGTTTCATATAGAGCGGAGTCAGCGCACACATCCAACCGGAGACCTGCACCACTTCCGGCTCCCAACGGAGCTTGCGGGCTGTTTCCTGCGTGCCGTGGGCGAAGAAGATCGCACGTTCGTCATTGTCAGGACGGTTTGTCCCGAAGGCGTCCGTGTCAGTGTCCGTCTTCTGAAAATAGTCGTCGTTATCGATGAAGTAGACCTGGATACGCGAAGGATGCATCGAGGCAACTTTGACAACAAGGGGATGGTCGTGGTCGCTGATCGGAATATTGATTCCGCTCAGACGAATCACCTCGTGCAGCTGATTGCGACGCTCATTGACCTCGCCGAAATCAGGCATAAACGTACGAACCTCATACTTATGGCTCTGCACCGCCTGCGGGAGCTCGCGACCGAATTTACCGTTTTGAACAGAGAGGTAAGGAGCAATCTCCTGCGAGACGAATATTATCTTGTGTGCTGACATTGGCATAATTTTGGGCAAAATTAGTAAAAAAAAACGGCTTCTCCAAGTAAAACCGTGAGTTATGTTGTTTGCCCATTTGCCGAATTTTCCGTAATTTTGCAGCCGTATAGCCATATCTATGCCCTGACGGCCCGAAGGGCTGGTCAGCAGATGGTGAAAATAAACCAGTTATGCAAATTATCAGGACAGCGGCCGAACTTGAGTCGCTCGTAGGCCGGGAGAAAAACAACGGCCATTCGATCGGATTTGTCCCTACGATGGGAGCTCTTCATGACGGTCATCTTTCACTTGTGGAGAAAGCCGTGGCCGACAACGATGTCTCCATTGTCAGCATATTTGTCAATCCGACGCAGTTCAATAATCCGACCGATCTCGCAACATATCCGCGTGATGAGCAGGCCGATTTCAAACTTCTGGCATCCACAGGGTTGACAGCCGTGTTCGCCCCGACGGTTGAAGAGATCTATCCCGGGGGCACCGAAGGCCGCCGTCGTCATGAGTTCGACCTCGGTCAGGTCGCCACGGTCATGGAGGGGAAATATCGCCCGGGGCATTTTCAGGGTGTCGCCGAAGTGGTGGCCCGTCTTTTTGAACTTGTCCGGCCGACTCGCGCCTATTTCGGCGAGAAAGATTTCCAGCAGATCGCCGTGATCCGCAATATGATTGAATCCGAGGGCATCGATGTGGAGATCATCCCCTGCCCTATCAAGCGGAATGCCGACGGCCTGGCTCTTTCGAGCCGCAACGCCCTGCTGACTTCCGACCAGCGCCGCGTGGCTCCGGGCATACATCGAGTGCTTGAAGAGAGCCTTGAATATGCGAAAAGCCACAGCGTCCGCGCCACACACGACCTCGTTGTGGAGGAAATAGAAGGGATTCCGTTCATGAGAGTCGAATACTTCGAGATTGTGGACGACCGCACTCTTCTGCCTGTCGAGGAATGGGAGGAAGCCGGAGGCATCGTAGGCTGCATCACCGTCTATTGCGGCGATGTCCGACTAATTGATAATATCCGATACAAATAACGCCGGCCGGCAGCGGAACGATCCGCGGGCCGACCTCGCAGAGAATCGAGATGGAAATAGAAATGCTAAAATCGAAGATTCACCGCGTCACAGTGACGGAGGCGAATCTGAACTATATCGGGAGCATCACGATCGACTCGCTGCTCCTTAAAGCCGCCGGCATACTTCCCGGGGAGCGGGTCTGGATCGTGAACAACAATAACGGAGAACGGCTCGACACGTATGTGATCGCCGGCCCTGAAGGCTCGGGAATGATCTGCCTCAACGGAGCGGCCGCCCGTAAAGCACAGGTCGGCGACATTGTCATCATCATCGCCTACGCCCGCATGACTCCCGAAGAGGCAGCCAAATGGCAGCCGACCGTGATCTTCCCCGACACGGCAACAAACACCCTTTAACCAAATCAACCAATGTTCGAATCATTATCGGAGCGCCTTGAGCGCTCATTCAAGATCCTCAAAGGCGAGGGCCGTATCTCGGAAATCAATATTGCCGAGACACTGAAGGATGTGCGCCGCGCCCTGATGGATGCCGACGTCAACTATAAGACAGCCAAAACTTTCACCGACACGGTCAAGAAGAAGGCTCTCGGCCAGAATGTGATCAACGCTCTGAAGCCGAAGGAGTTGATGGTGAAGATTGTCCACGACGAACTTGCCGCGCTCATGGGAGGCGACGCCGCTCCGCTGAACCTGTCGGGCAATCCGACCGTGATGCTTATGGCGGGACTGCAGGGTGCCGGTAAGACCACACTGTCGGGCAAACTCGCACGCAAACTAAAATCGCAAAAAGGGAAACGCCCTCTGCTCGTAGGAGCTGACGTTTACCGTCCGGCGGCTCGCGAACAACTTCGTGTTCTCGCCGAACAGATTGGCGTGGAGTTCTACACGGAGGAAGATTCCAAAGACCCGGTTCAGATTGCGCTCAACGCGATCCGTTACGCGAAGGAACATAACCTCGACCTCGTCGTGATTGACACGGCCGGACGTCTCGCGGTCGACGAGAAAATGATGGATGAGATCGAGAGCATCAAGAAGGCCGTCAACCCGCAGGAAACCCTCTTTGTCGTCGACTCCATGACAGGTCAGGATGCCGTCAACACGGCCAAGGCCTTCAACGACCGGATCGACTTCGACGGCGTCGTGCTCACGAAGCTCGACGGCGACACGCGCGGCGGTGCGGCCCTTTCGATTCGCTCCGTTGTGGAGAAACCGATCAAGCTCGTAGGTACGGGTGAAAAGATGGAAGACCTTCAGGAGTTCAACCCGGAAGGTATGGCCAACCGAATCCTCGGCATGGGCGACATCGTGGAACTCGCTAACCGTGCGATGGAAGTTTACGACCAGAAGGAAGCCGAGAAACTGGCCGAACGCCTGCGCAAGAACAAGTTTGACTTTGAGGATTTCATGAAGCAGATTCAGCAGATAAAGAAGATGGGTAACATCAAGGATCTGGCATCTATGATTCCGGGAGTCGGCAAGGCCATCCGCGACATCGATATCGACAATGACGCCTTCAAGGGAATCGAGGCAATCATCAACTCGATGACCCCCTACGAACGTCAGAATCCGGACATAATCAAGGGATCGCGTCGTCAGCGCATTGCGAAGGGTTCCGGCACATCGCTTCAGGAAGTCAACCGTCTGCTGAAACAGTTTGAGCAGACACGCAAAATGATGAGCATGGCATCGGGCATTAAAAATCCGATGAAAATGATGAACCAGCTCCGACGTGGAGGGGGTCGTCCGTTTTAAGGAAAACAAATAATGATACAGACCAATAATCTGGGGATGCAGTTTGGGAAGCGCGTGCTTTTCCAGGATGTGAACCTCACGTTTAACCGTGGCAACTGTTACGGTATAATAGGCGCGAACGGTGCCGGAAAATCAACTCTGATGAAGATTCTGTCGGGGGAACTCTCCCCGACGCAGGGCACGGTCGTGTTCGGACCGGGCGAACGCCTGTCGGTGCTGAGCCAGAACCACTTTGAGTTTGACGAATGCACGGTTATCGAAACCGTGCTTCGCGGCCATACTGTTCTGTGGGATATCATGCAGCAGAAGGATGCTATCTATGCGAAGCCGGATTTTTCCGATGAGGATGGAATCAAGGCCGCCGAGCTCGAAGAAAAATTCGCCGAACTTGAAGGATGGAACGCCGAATCAGATGCGGCCGCTCTGCTGAGCGGTCTGGGCATCAAGGAGGATCGCCATTATATGCTGATGAAAGATATGAGTGCGAATGAAAAGGTTCGCGTTCTTCTTGCAAAGGCTCTCTTCGGAAATCCCGACAACCTTCTCCTTGACGAGCCGACCAACGACCTCGACCTTGAGACGGTAGCCTGGTTGGAGAATTATCTTGCGAACTTTGAGAACACGGTCCTTGTCGTGAGCCACGACCGTCACTTCCTCAACGCCGTCAGCACCCATACTCTGGATATTGACTATAACAAGATCTCTTTGTTCGCCGGCAACTACGACTTCTGGTATCAGTCGTCGCAACTGGCCCTTCGCCAACAGCAGGCAGCCAACAAGAAGGCTGAGGAGAAGCGCAAGGAACTTCTTGAATTCATCCAGCGTTTTTCGGCCAATGTGGCGAAAAGCAAGCAGACGACATCCCGCAAGAAGATGCTTGAGAAACTTAATGTGGAGGAGATTCAGCCTTCATCCCGCCGATATCCGGGAATTATCTTTACGCCGGCACGCGAGGTCGGCAACAAGATTCTGGAGGTTAAAGGTCTGAAAGCCACAGTCGATGGAGAGGTGCTTTTCGATGATGTCAATTTCCAGATAGAGAAGGGAGACAAAGTTGCATTCCTCTCGCGCGATCCTCGCGCCATGACAGCGCTCTTTGAAATTATCAACGGCAAACGCAAGGCAGATGCCGGCGAATATGAATGGGGCCAGACGATCACCACGGCCTATCTCCCCCTTGACAACTCCGAATATTTCGACACGGACCTCAACCTCGTCGACTGGCTTTGCCAATGGAGCAAAGACTCCTCGGAAATCTATCTCAAGGGATTTCTGGGCAAGATGCTGTTCAGCGGGGAGGAAGTGCTCAAGAAAGCGTCGGTGCTGTCTGGAGGCGAGAAAATCCGTTGTATGATCGCTCGCATGATGCTCGCCGATGCCAACACGATGGTTCTTGACTCTCCGACCAACCACCTTGACCTTGAATCGATTCAGGCGTTCAACAATACGCTCCAGAATTTCAAGGGGGTAATACTCATGTCGAGCCATGACCACGAATTCATTCAGACCGTCTGCAACCGCATCATCGAGCTGACTCCAAACGGAATCATCGACAAGATGATGGATTACGACGACTATATCGAGGATGAGAAGGTTGCGGCAGCCCGCGAGCGTCTTTATCCTAAAGTCAATAACTAACGGATCCGGCAACCTATCAACAGAGTCAAAGACTATGGTAAAGCATATTGTTACATTTAAACTGAAAGGAAGTCGCGAGACACGTCTCGAAGTGTCGCGCCGTTTTGCGGAGGCTCTGCTGGCGCTCCCCGCTCAAATCCCCGTGCTTGAATCAATGGAAGTCGGCATCAACGAGAATCCTGCCGAAGACTGGGACCTTGTGCTGACGGCTGTTGTCCCCACGATGGAGGATGTGGCGCTCTATGCCAATCATCCGGCACACGTGGCAGCCGCATCAATCATCGCTTCCCACAAGGATTCCCGCGCATGCGTCGATTATAACTTCTAAAACGACAATAGGCTATGAGACTGTTCCCTGTACTGACCCCGCTGATCGGTCTTTCGCTGCTTCTCGGCGCTTGTGGGAAAGATGAGAAAACTCCCGGGACGCTGACCGAAAAGACCTATTTCGGCATGACCGAACTGGAGGTGACTTACGACGGCTCGGGAATGTCGGGCAAACGCGCCGTGCTCAAACCGGGTGCAAACGCGACAGCATCCATCACATTTGACGGTGCGTTCGACCTCTCCACCCTTTCCGACAAACTGAAGGGAATGCCGGCGATTTCAACAGCCGGAGTCCTTCCGGGATCACCACAAGTCACGCTGGATGTCGCGCTGAAAGCAGGCGACGGAAACTGGACTTTTGCGGGGAAGGGAGAGACAGACTATACGACCTATTCCTACACGGGGACCGTCACCCCCGACCTCATGACTTTCAATCTGGCTGACGTAAGGCTTAAGAATCAGACGCTCGCCGGAGGGGTCTGGGCGCCCGAGAAAGGGGATGGCAATGTTCTCTCCTCTGATCAAGCTTTCCATATCGTCTGGGAACTCGGGAAGCCAATTCAGATTCCCGGTCTCGAAATCGGGCTCCAGGAATTGCTGCGTGCGCTCGTGAACTATCCCTTTATCCCGGTTTACCACGACACGGCTTCGATGTCGCTCGCGCAGGTCTTGCTCAACGGACTCCGCACGCTGGCTTTCACATCCGATGGCAATCTTGTGGCCACCTATCTGCAGACGGCCAATGGCGCCTCTACTTTTACGCAGGCCCCTTTGACGATGATGCAGTATGTAGCGCTTTCCGACTCAAAGCTCCTTCTGTTTGTCAATCCAACGGATATTCTCAGTCTGGTGCTCCTCAACAACACCAACCGAGACCCGAATATCCCCGAGAATCCCTGGACGGCTCCTTCACGTGCCCAAGGCGACACACCCTCCGTGCCGACGCTTGACGTAGCGACAATCATCGCTTCGCTAAATCAGGCGGCAAAACTTGTGGCGGCCGGCATACCGATGAATTGCCCGCACACTGCTACTAATATGGAGCTATACATCGGCACGGAAACGTTGCTGCCGTTGATGCAGAACGTCCTGCTTCCCGTGCTGAACGATCCGCAGGTTCAGCAGATGATTCTGGAATATGTGAAGAATAATCCGACGCTTGCAGCCAATGCAGACAAAATTCAGTTGGCTCTAAGCATGATCGAACTCGTAATAGAGCAGACCACAAAGATTGAATTCGGCATAAACCTGACCGCATCCAAATAACATTGTCAGATTAGATGATCCCGGGTTCAAGGGGCATCCGATATGATTGCGGGCTGTGTCAAAAAGGATTTTGACACAGCCCGCAATCATATAACCTGTCTGTAAATTCCTGGTATGCTCAATATCGGGCACATTAGGGTAACGGAACCATCCTTAGTGAATCGGAACCTATTCTTCATTATTGCGGCGTTATCGGGATGTGGCTGTGGAAGTTCGGGAAGCGGAGCGGCACTCGACGTTCCACCTGTCCGCAGTAACTTCGCACAGGAAAACGCCTTCCTGCCGGGACTCAATACTCACAAGAGGAAAGTTCCGAGTTAAATCTCATCCAAAAATCTCTAAAGCCCTATATGTGAGGATTCAGACTCAAATTTCCCGGCGGCTGAATAGTCTGTATGTGGATTTTTTTATTAACTTTGCAAACTATAGTAACGCGAATCTGAAAATGACCAGTCACTAAAAACAGAGACATACGGCGAGAGCCGAAAAACTTTGGGAACATCCTTGTAGTCGTTACAGGCTTTGGTCGGCCTTCAGATGCTACATGGGTGTTCTTTTTTGTTAGAATGGAAATTATAGATAATATAAACAAGACACTCAAACAGGATATGATTGCCACCTTGCGTTCCGGCTCTAAGGTGGCGATTGCCGCGTCAAGTTTCTCTATCTATGCTTTCCAAGAATTGAAGGATCAGTTAAGCGATATATCAGAACTGCGTTTTATCTTCACATCACCTTCATTCATAGCCGAAAAGACTGACAAACAGAAACGAGAGTTTTATATACCTCGGCTGAATCGTGAACGCGACCTTTATGGCTCGGAGTTTGAAATCAAGCTTCGCAATGAACTGTCGTTGAAAGCTGTTGCAAAGGAATGTGCTGATTGGATCCGGAAGAAAGTATGCTTCAAGTCCAACCGAACCAATGCCGGAATGCCGGCTTTTGCCACTGTGGATGATACCACGTATATGCCACTCAATGGTTTTACTACGGTGGAACTTGGCTGTGAACGTGGCAATCAACTTGCCACTGCCATCAACAAGTTAGAAGCTCCTTTCTCTCAGCAATATCTGCAAATATTTAATCAGATATGGAATGATGGTAGTCAGTTACAGGTCGTAACAGAGCAGGTGCTTGACAACATTACCAACGCTTATAAGGAAAACTCCCCGGAGTTTATCTATTTTGTTACTCTATACAATATTTTCAGCGAGTTCCTTGAAGATATTTCTGAGGATGTATTGCCCAATGAGGCAACAGGCTTCAAATCAAGCGTAATCTGGAATAAACTATACAATTTCCAACGTGACGCAGCTCTCGCTATCATTAATAAGTTGGAAAAGTATAACGGGTGCATACTTGCCGACTCCGTAGGTCTCGGAAAGACGTTTACGGCACTTTCTGTCATCAAATATTACGAGAACCGGAATAAGTCTGTTCTCGTTCTCTGCCCGAAGAAACTTCACGACAACTGGGTTACTTACCGATCCAACTACAAGAACAATCCTCTTGTCGCTGACCGCCTCCGATATGACATTCTCTATCATACCGACCTTTCACGTCAGTCAGGGCAAAGCAACGGTCTCGATCTTGAACATATAAACTGGGGTAACTACGATCTCGTTGTCATAGACGAGAGCCACAACTTCCGTAACGGAGGTAAAGTCACCACAGATGAGAATGACGAGAATCCCCGTGAGAACCGCTATCTCCAGTTGATGAATAAGGTAATCCGTGCCGGAGTCAAGACTAAGGTACTGATGTTATCAGCTACTCCTGTAAACAACCGCTTCAACGACTTGCGCAACCAGCTCGCGCTTGCCTACGAAGGCGACAGTTCTCAAATGGATGCAAAGTTGAAGACTACAAGTTCGCTTGACGATATTTTCCGGCAAGCTCAGACGGCTTTCAACAAGTGGTCAAAATATCCTGCGGAGCAACGTACCACCAGCACACTATTAGAGATGCTGAACTTCGACTTTTTTGAAGTTCTTGATAGCGTCACCATAGCCCGTAGCCGAAGGCATATCGAGCAGTATTATGACACTTCTGACATAGGTAAATTTCCGGAGCGGTTGAGACCGCTTTCAAAAGTTCCCAAACTCACAGACCTTTCAAAGACCGTCGACTTCAACGATATTTTTGTCAGTGTAAGTGAGCTGAACCTTGCTATCTATACTCCATCCGACTTTATTCTTCCGAGTAAACTGGATAAGTACACCGAACCCCGTGAAGACGGACGTTTCGGTAATCTTTCACGTGCAGGACGTGAGCACGGTATCCGTCAGCTTATGAGTATCAATCTGCTAAAACGTCTTGAAAGCTCAGTCAATTCATTCCGTCTGACACTGGAGAGAATCAGGAAATACATAGCCACAACGATTGATGCTATTGACAGTCTGATGGCCCGACAGACAGAGACTTCAATGGTATGCGACTATGATTTCTCATACGGTCTTGATTTTGATGAACGGGAAGATACAGTATTCATCGGAAACAAGAAGACCAAGATTGCTTTGGAGGATATGGATTATATCCAGTGGCGCAGTTATCTTTCAAAAGACCTTGACAATCTCAATACTCTCCTTTTCATGCTCGGTGATATTACGCCGGAACATGACAGCAAGCTTCAAATGCTCCTTGACGTAATTAGGGAAAAGTTTAACAATCCTATCAATGACGAGAACAAGAAAGTCATAGTATTTACCGCTTTTTCTGACACAGCACAATACATATATGAGAATATTGCACCACTTATCAAAGAACGGACAGGACTTAACACTGCACTCGTATCAGGTGATATTGAAGCCAGGTCTACATTGAAACTCCGAGAAAAGTTGGATTTCAATAAAGTCCTGACTCTGTTCTCTCCAGTCTCGAAAGATAAGGCTACGTTATATCCTAATCTCAATGAGGAAATTGATGTATTGATAGCCACAGATTGTATTTCCGAGGGTCAGAATCTTCAGGATTGCGACTATCTTATCAACTACGATATCCACTGGAACCCGGTGCGAATAATCCAGCGTTTCGGGCGAATTGATCGTATAGGCTCCCGAAACGAGAAGATTCAGCTTGTCAACTTCTGGCCTGATATGGATCTTGACGATTACATCGACCTGAAGGGTCGTGTCGAGGCACGAATGAAAGTTTCGGTTCTGACCGCAACCGGTGATGATAATCCGCTGACAATCGAAGAACAGGGTGATTTGAAGTATCGCCGTGACCAGTTGGAGAGATTGAAGGAGGAAGTAGTGGACATCGAGGAAATGAGTACAGGAGTCTCAATTATGGATTTGGGTCTAAATGAGTTCCGTCTTGACCTCCTTGAATATATGCGTAGCGGTGTTGACATAGAGCATACTCCGATGGGGCTTCATGCTTTGACCTCTGCAAGGAAAGATGCGCCACAGGGGGTAATATTCGTTTTGAAAAACCGAAACAACGACATCAATATAGACAAGAAGAACCGGCTACATCCATTCTATATGGTCTATATTTCCAAAGATTCCGATGTAATAGTCAATCATCTTGATCCGAAAGGGATGCTTGACCGTATGCGTCAGCTATGCCGTGGTAAGTCAGAGCCGATACCCGATTTGTGCCGTAAGTTTAATGCCGAGAGCCGTGACGGACAGCGAATGGGTACATATTCACGATTGCTTGGCGATGCTATCTCTTCACTAATTAAAGTGAAGGAATCCAGCGACCTGTTCTCCTTCCTTGACGGAGACTCCGGCTCACTCTTTGGCAACGAAGTCAAAGGGCTTGATGATTTTGAACTTATTTCTTTCCTGATAATTAGATAAAAATGACAGATATAGTAAAAGTTGAACACGTAAAAAACACCTTGGTATCGTTAAGAGGTCAGGATGTTATTTTAGCGTCTGATGTTGCGAAGCTCTATGGTGTGGAAACTAAGGCTATAAATCAGGCTGTGAAAAACAATCCCGATAAATTTCCAGAAGGATTTGTTTACGAACTTACAAAAGAGGAATGGGCTGCTCTAAGGTCAAAAATTTTGACCTTAGAACCTATAACCGGCAAAGGGCATTATCCCAAATATCTTCCTAAGGCATTTACAGAAAAAGGCTTATATATGCTGGCTACGATATTGAAAAGTCCTATCGCAACACAAACAACGTTAGCGATTGTAAATACCTTTGCGGCAGTAAGAGAGTTGAAACATCGTCTTTTAGAGGTTCATGATACGGAGTCTCAGCAAGATAAGAAGATAGGGATGAAACGTATCGGTGATATTCTTGCTGACTTAATTATGCCAGACCTCGAAACCA
>CAMWRW010000012.1 GCA_947176755.1 uncultured Porphyromonadaceae bacterium | reverse complement strand
TTCGGACTCTTCGCCGTGATGGGAATGGTCATGGTCGCCGCCGCAACTTGTTATGGTATGACTTCCGGCAACGAGGGCGGCGGTCAGCAACGCGCGAATGAAAATGAATCGGATGTTTTTCATCGTTTCTCTATCGATGTTAGTGAATGGACAATATAAAAAACGGATGGATATGGTTATCCACCCGCGAAAATAAGTCATTCACGATGCAACTCCGTTGCAAAAGTAACGGGGTTGCCGTCAGGCAACCCCGTTAAATGTTCTGTCAATGTATGGTGTCGGTCGGTGTTTCTTCCAGCAAATCGCGCCAGTAGACCCGTTTAAGTTCTCGGCCCTCATCTTCCGGACCTTTGAACATCCTTGGATTCGGACCGTCGGAAGGTGCGGGTTCAATCATGATTCTGTTCCCTCCCGGGAGCATGAACACATAGACCGGCGTCTCCGCCGAACCCTCGCTGTCCATCCTTCCTGTGTAGGAGGCTTCCGGAGCGTCGTGGAGATGCTTGCGGTCGGCATAGACTGCAAGACGGTATTCCCGTTCCATTTCCTTGCTCTGCTTATCAGCTCGGTCCACGCGGTAGATGCGGCCTGAAACTGTGTCAACAAGGCAGAGACGCGGTTTCCATCCCTTTCTCAACTTATGATGAAGACTGCGGATCTCGTTCTCTTCAAGCTTGTCGCGTTCCTTCCGCTCCGCCTCCGAGACATAATCCACGGCGTAAACGTTATCGTCGATCCAGACATATTGTCCGTGGTCGAGCGTCCAGCCGCGCCATCCCTCCTCGGTCCATTCCGAAGGATGCGAACCGGAAATTACTTTGCGTAATGAGTCGTCCACAAGCGTCTTGTAATATGAAGTCATCTCTTCCGGAGTTGAGATGTCGCGTAGCGGGTAGGGACGCTGGAGCGGGTAACTGACAAGACGTGCAAACTCGACGCTGTCGTCGTCTGCAACCGCCTTTACAACACCCTTTACCGGAGTCGGCACCGAATCGCTGGCCATTATCTGATCCACGGCCGTCGACGCCTGATGGCTATTGCCGCATCCCGTCAGCGCGATTCCGCTGACGAGCAATGTCAGAATTCCGTTTGTTATCTGCATTTCGATAGGTGGGTTGTCAGTTAAGTGTTGATAAATAAGAAAGGATATTTTCTGCAGCTTGCAGCGGAGTCGTCGTGCTCATTTCCTCCTTCTCCCCCGATCTCTCCGGGTCGGTCAGAAACAGGGCTTCAAACTCCTCCGTCCGCCTTTTCAATATCTGGCTGTGGGTCTTCCCGCGATAGCGGGAATGGGCCAGATAACTCGACCGTATGTTGCGGTCGCCGTTTTTAAGCTTGGTCGCCACACTCGAACGTTTGGCCGCTCCGCTTCCTATGTTGTAGGCAAGTGTGCCAAGCAACAGTGAATCCGCGCCATATTCTCTAAACACGGCGCAGTTTTTCTTCAGGTCTTTCCGGAGCAAGGCATCGGCTTCCGCCTCGGAGAGTGCCCGCGTCCGGCTGAACTTCTCGCCCGGAAGCACTCGGTGCCCGTAGCCTACAAGCGGCCAGTGCTTCGGTTGGTGCAATGTTTCATACTTCTTGATGATCTGCACGGCTTTCTCGAAATCTGAGATTTCTTCTTTCTCGATGCTCTGCGTGACTGTCGTCTCCGCTTCGCTTCCTTTCGTCTGCTCGTCGTTTTTTCCGATAAAGGGAAGCGAAGTGAGAGCCATCAGAGCTATCGCTATCGCTGTTATCTTTTTCATCAATATATAAAACCCCGTTTATGCCCGCTTTGTTGCCTTTTAAAGCTACTTTTTTATGTTTTAAAACATATTTTGCCTAAATAAGCCTATTTTATTACTGTTTTATATATCTAAAATATACCGTAAATTCAAATCATGAGCCCTGCGATAAAAACTGCCAGTACGCATGCCGGGGCAATCCAGCGCAGGCTGATCACGATTGCTTCTCCCGCCGCGCGAGGCAGTTTTCCTTTCCCTTGAAGTTCGGCGTACAGTGTCGACCGCTTCATTACCCATCCTGCGAAGATACTCGTTGACATTCCTCCGAGAGGTAGAAGGATATTGCTTGAGATATAATCGAACGCATTGAACAGGTCAAGATTTTTCAGCGGACCGAACGACAGCGCGCAAAGTACTCCCAGAATTGTCCCGACCAGTGTCAGGGTCAGTGTGGCCATGTGGCGTTTCATTTTTAGATGGTCCACGAAGAACGCAATCGCTATTTCGCTGACGGATATCAGCGAGGTCAGTGAGGCCACGGCAAGCAACAGAAAGAAAAGTGTGCTCCAGATTCTCCCACCCGACATCTGTTGGAAGATATTGGGTAGAACTTCAAACACGAGTGTCGGTCCCTCAGCCGGCGACATACCGAAACTAAACACGGCCGGAAAAATAATCACGCCCGAAAGGATTGCCACAAGCGTGTCGAGCGTCGCGATCTGAATGGAAGTCTTCATAAGCGGTGTGTCATCCTTAAAATAGGAAGCGTAAGTAATCATGCAGCCCATTCCTAACGAAAGCGAGAAGAATGCCTGACCCATTGCCCCGAGAATAACGGTCGGAGTCAGTTGTGAGAAATCCGGATTGAAAAGAAACCGGAGTCCTTCGCCCGCTCCCGGAAGGAGAAGGGAATTGATACAGAAGGCGAGCAGAATAAGGAATAGAAGAGGCATCAGGATATTGCTTACCCTCTCGATTCCTTTTTGGACACCCCCGAGAAGCACCAACCCGTTGATTCCCATGAATACCACCACCCAAAGCGACGGCTTCCAGCCCTGCGTGAAAGCCAGGAACTCGGCGTGTCGATTATGTTGAACATGGTCGCTGAACATCCCGACGGCGGAATCAATTGTGTATTCAAGTGTCCAGCCGGCCACAACCGAATAGAACGAAATGATCATCACCGCTCCCGCAATTCCAATCCAACCGATCCAGTTCCAGCCGCTCCGGCCCTTATTCAGATGCTGAAAAGCCCCCGGGATGCCCGTCCGGCTCCTTCGTCCCATAGCAAATTCCGAGCATATAACCGGCACTCCGATAAGAAACACAAAAAAGATATAGCAGAGCAGGAAGGCCCCTCCGCCATGAGTCCCCGCTTCGTAAGGGAATCGCCAGATATTGCCAAGTCCGACTGCCGATCCGACAGTGGCCGCGAGAACACCCAATCGGGTTGAGAAAAAAGTACGTTTGTCAGACATCTTTAACCGTTTTAAAAGTAATTGGAGGGAATATTGGGTAATTGACAGAGAGAGTGACGAGCGCAAATTGCCCGCAATTATACATTTAACGTTTCTTCTCCATAAATGGTTAAATTATGCGGGCAATTAATATTTTTATTTGTTTATTCCGCATTTTTGTCGTTTATTTGCAATAATTATCGGTAGGAATCTTCGTATTCCCTCCATTGTGAAATCAAAACTATTTTCAGAATGAAAAAAAACTTACTTGCAACGCTGGCCGGAGTCGCCTGTGCGACCTCGGCAATGGCGTGGACTTCGGCTCCGGCATCTCGCGCCGACTTCACTGCCGCTGACCTTCAGCCCTCGCAGTATGAAATCGGTCCCGGTGCGCGCCGTGCAGCCGCCGAGGATGGCACTTACGAATACAGCGTGGCTGTCAACCCTGCGGAGCCCATGAACTGCTATTCGTTCAATAATGCAAAGTCCGGCTATCTCTATCTCGCCTTCGGCATCTCGGCTAATGAAGTCGCTCAACTTGCCGGCGACAAAATCAAGGCTATCAACATCACGACCGGTACGCTCGGTGGTTCTTCCTCCTCTCAGGGTATCTCCTCCGGAACTCTCTTCATCTCCCGCGATCTGGAGACCTTTGCTGCCCGTCAGAGTGCCAAATTTGAAAAAACTGCATTGACAGTCAACTCTTTCGAACTGGAGGAACCATACGAAATCTCCGGCGACCAGCCAATCTATATCGGCTACATTTTCAAAGTCGCCAGCACCAACGGTTACTTTGCCGCCGTCGATGAGGTCGTTGCTCCCCTTAACGGTACTCTCGTCGGAGTTACTACGAAGGTGAGCCAGTTCCCCGCTTCTTTCAGCGATTATACCAGTCAAATCGGTTCTCTCTGTATCTCGGCTACAATCGAAGGAACCCACGTTCCCATGAATCAGGCTCAGATTGTCAGTTCGAATATTCCCTCGACCGCAATTGTCGGTAAACCCTATTCCTACGATATCACCATCCTGAACCGTGGAAATAACGAAATCAACTCTCTTGAGGTGGGCAGCTATATCGCCGGTTTGGAGGAATCCATCTTCTCATACGAGTTCTCAGATCCCCTTCCCGCAGGCAAAATGGCCACTCTCACTGTGAATATTCCTCCTTTTGAAGCACCCGTCGTTGACATGCTCTCATCCACAGTGAAAAAGGTGAATGGAGTCGATAACACTTATTCTTCCGGTGCCTCCGGCTACATTTCCTGCTTTACTGAAGGCTTCCCCCGCAAGGTGGTATGTGAGGAAGCAACCGGCACTTGGTGCGGCTGGTGTCCCGCAGGTATCGTGATGATGGAACGCCTTAAAGAAGTTTATCCCGACGATGTGATTCGTATTGCCGTTCATCAGGGCGACCGCATGCAGGTTTCCAACTACATGGGCTTCATCAGCGAGTACGTTTCCGGATTCCCGACAGCATGGTTCAACCGTACCGAGGAAATCGGGCCGACAGCCTCCGGAGCTGATAATCTTGTCGATAATTTCGTAAAGAAAACAATCGCTGCTCCGAGTTATATTTCCGTTAAGGCTGACGGAGTAGCCGGCGACAAGATTCTTAACGCTTCCGCCAAGGTGAAATTCTCGGTCGGCACCACCGCGCCTCATCTTCTCTCCTTTGTAGTAGTTGAGGATGGCGTCGGTCCTTACGATCAGACCAATTACTTTGCGGTCGGCAAACAAGGTCACAGCATGCCGATGGGTGAATGGAACGACCGTACCGATCCCTATAAAACAATCTATGACGATGTCGCACGCAATATCCAGGGTTATCCCGGTATCGAGGGCGCACTCCCGCTCCTGATTGAGGAAGGCGAGGAATATGAATATTCTCTCGAGATGGCCATCAGTAACGTCGTTTCCGACACTTTCCGTCTCGTTGCACTCGTCGTTAACGGCAACACCGGTGAGATCATGAATGCTGACGAAGTGGTTGTCTCTAAAATGACAGGTGTTGACGGAATCTCCGAAGAAACGGCTCCGGTTGTCACCATCGCTGACCGTGTGATCTCAGTTGAAGGTGCGTCCGAGGTGGCTGTTTACTCAATCGACGGTGCGCGTGTTTCCACGAAGGCTGTCACGGCAGTTCCCTCCGGCGTCTACGTAGTGGTTGCCGACGGTCGCGCTTCCAAAGTTGCAGTAAGATAACTCGCAAGTCAGACATAAAAAAAGCTCCCCGCGGGGAGCTTTTTTTATGTCTCAATCTAATTGGTTACTTAACGTAAACCTTACCCTGAGCCTTCACAGCGCCGTTAACAGTAAAAGCATAGACGCCGGAAGGAACATTGATAACGCCCTCGCCGTTGACAGTCGTTTCGATCACCTTGCGGCCGTTGAGGTCGTAGAGAGCCACGCTTGACTTGCCGTACACGTTATATGCTACGCCGCCGGCTACTGCGCGGAGAGAATCATCCTCCTTGATCATCGTAATGCTTGCTGCATTCACGTCGTCCTTCGTGCCCATAACGATCACGCATTTTACTTCCGTCGATGCGTCCGTGCCGTACATAGCCGAAATCTCAGTCACGACAACGGGAATTTCATCAATTGCAATCTTTCCCGTCACGTCCTTAAACTCAAACTGGGTTTCGAGAGCTTCCCCGGCTGTGACTTTCACATTCGTCTTGGTCACGGTCGTGTTGGATTCGCATTCGCCTCCCGCACAAACCTGTATCTTTTGTCCGCTCGTGCAAGTGGCTGTCAGAGTCACGTCTTCTGATGTCACATCGCTCAGAAGCGACAGATGGGGATCCATTGTAATGTCGGGATATTCCGGGTCAATCGTGGTGTCGATCTCGATGTCAGTGAAACCCTTCGTCTGGCCCGGTTCAAGAGTGACGCCTCCCATCTCGAAAGTGAGCTGACGGGCGGACATGGTGCCTGCAATCATGGCGCAGGCTGCAAGAATGTAGATTTTCTTCATTTTGTTGATTTTTATATGGTTGTTAATTCTTTGTTAATTATAATCACGAACCTCTGGCCGATCGGGAATCCCGTTATCGGCCGGAGGTCTGTTCATATCATCATTATTCGATATCGATCGACTTCACCTGAAGCACGCCGTTGTTATCCGACACGATAACGACAACGCGGAGATTTTCCTTTGCCCAGCGTTCTTTATCAGTGTAGCGGAGTTCGATTTCTCCCGTAGTGGTCGTCTCCACTCCCGGAGTCAGGGCGATGTCTTCACCCTTTATTCCGGGAAACACCTGCGCGCGGAACACATTGTTGTGCGTATAGTCCGGAATTGTCGTTGAGCCATCCTTCTGCTGAGCGATGATTCCGTCTTCAACAATCCAGTATTGGATTTTTGTATTCACGTATGTGCTGCCCGACTCTGTCGTGGAGCTGATTTTGATCATATCCTTGCCCTCGACATTCTCGACCAGAGCTTCTGCTTCCACATGAACGTCGGTGGTGCTTTCGATTGCCTGACGAACGGCCGTGGCCCACTGGTCCATATTGATCGGACTTCCCATGTTGACCACACCCATCGGCCAGCGGTCGATGCCGTAGGCGGCGCAAATCGAATTTCCCTCCTCGGTCATCAGGCCGATGCGCGAGTTTTCGAAGCTCGTTCTGTTCACACTCAATCCGAAGTCGCCGCAATGAATGCTGACCGCTATCATATAATCCTTGCCGTATTGTTGCTCCAGCTGCTCGATTATTTCATGACCCTCCGGACAGTTCGTGCACATCTGGCCCGTGAAATCCTCAAGAAGCACCGCGCGTTTTTCTTCCACAACCGGCAATTCGATATAGCGATCGTTCTCGCCTATATAGTCGCAGCTTGTCAGGCCGAGTCCCCCGGCGAGGAGCGCGCCGGCCGCAAGTATCTTTTTCATCGTGACTCTCATTATTAAAAGTTATAGGAATAAGTCAGCATCAGGCCGTGCATCGCCGGTACGGGGCGGCATACGCCCCCCGAGCAGTTGTAACCCTTGCGGGTGCGCCCGTACTGGATCATGAGGCGATTTGCCCGATAGTTGCCCGTCACGCCGAACATATAATAATGACGGCCTGTCTCTCCGCAATTCCACATGTCGCTCGCCGAAATCATCAGGTAGGGTGTCCATGAGAATTCCACCAGACCGTAGGCCCAGTCCTTCTGATCTTGCTCCGTGAACAGATACTGTGCTTCGGCGCGAAGCGTGAATTTCTTGTTGATCTTATATTTCACGTCGGCAACCACAACATTCGCCCTCACGAAATCATCATCGGTCTCTACCGTTTTCAAAACCTCGTTGTTGTAATACTGGTGGGCATACATCAGGTTCAACTGCACCGGGCCGCTCAATCTTTTCTCAAACTGAACGTTGATGTCATAATAGTTGCAGGCGCCTATCTTCCAGAAATATGTGTCGCGGCCATTTGTGCCTATCAGTCCGCCGTTGATTCCCTGAGGATTGTCGGAAGCCACAAGGCCGCTGATATAGCTGGCGTCGACGCTGATCTTCGTGCCATATTTTCCGCCGAGCGGTGTCTTGCGCTTGAACGTGTATCCGAACGATCCCTGGAATGCCCATTCTCCCTCCGTCTGGGTCGAATAGGGGTAGAGGGCCGGCAGGGCGTAGGTATGGTTGTAGGAGAAGGCCGGCATATTGTTGATGAACACGGCCGTGCCGTCGGTCAGTCGGTCGCTGCGGAACGCCATGTTCTCCGAACGCTTGGCCTGCAGCATCGCGCTGATTCCCTTTTTCGAGAATGAGCCGCTGAGCAGGTAAGCTGTTCCGGGGCCGTATGTGTAACCGTTGTTGAAGTTCGGGTCCTGGCCTTTCCATGCAAATTCTCCCAGAACGTTCCACGGCCCTTTATTAAACGACGAGCGCACATCAAAGGCGTTCACATATTTCGGCAGGTTCAGCCTGTAATTCACGCCCGGGACGTCGATCTGCTGGTCATCCTCATGGTGGAGCACATAGCTCGCGCCGATCATCCAGCTCGCGTTATGGTCCTGAAGGGCCGTCATGTAATCCTGAAGATAGGTCTCCGCGTTCGCTCCGTAAATCTGGGAATGCTTGTCCCAATTCCAGTAGTGGCGCTGAACGCCTCCGAGAAGCGTGAATTTGAAACCTTTCAGGGCCGTGATGTTCAGTCGGCCGCCGCGCAGGGAGTTGTCGATGCCGAGCGGACGGTCCTCGTATGTGCGGAGGATAAATCCTGAGCCGAACTGTTCGTAAAAGTCTCCCGCCGTAAGCTCGAATCCTTTGTATTTCCCTTTCACATAGATGTTCGGGATTCCCCATCCGGCAAAATCCTTCTCATATCCGGGCATCGGCCAGCGCATGAACTCGAAGCGCAGTCCGGCGTCGACATAGCGGCTGTAGAGGTTAACGTCGGCGTAGGTGTTGAAAAGAATCCACGAATTGTATTCCTCCGTACCGATCTCCTTGTCTTCCTCCGGAAACAGGATGTCGGCCGAAACCGACCCGTGGACTGCCACGTCGCCCGCTGCCAGGGCCGTATCAGGCATAAAGGCCGCCGCGCATATTGCGAGGCAGCCCTGTATCATTCTTGTTGTTATCGTGCGTTTCATGGTGGTGGCTGAGCCTTGTTAGTTCTTGTTTACGAGCTCGCGGATCATCTCGATCAGATGCTCTTCCGAACCGTCGGTGTATCCCGAGTGTGACTCGACAATCTTCCCTTCTCCATCGACAAGAACAACGTGGGGTACATTCTGAACTCCCATCGCGCGGCTGAAATCGGAATTGGGATCGAGAAGCACATCATACTCCCAGCCCAGACGGTCAACGAGCGGTTTCACTTTCGAACTGTTCTGGGCCTCGTCGATCGAAACGGCGATCAGCTTCATGCCCGTCTCATCCTGCCAGTCGGCATATACTTCGTCAATTGCCTTGAGCTCGCGGAGACACGGCTTGCACCACGTCGCGAAAAAACTGATAACGAAAGGTTTCCCATCGTTCTGTAACTGCGCCGTGTCGACCGGCTTGCCGTTGATGTCCTTCAGCTGCACGGAAGGAAGCTGGGCCTGAGCTGCGAATGCCGAGGCAATCACAAGCGCCATTAGCGCGAATACTTTCTTAATCGTTTTCATTAATGATGGTTTTTCTATTGGTTGATTATATTATTGTTTCTTCTCTCAGGGAAAATCGGCCTTCGTTTCAGCCCTCCCTTTCAGCCGATAAAATTAAAGGTTTCATGGATTATATGCAAACTTTTAAGTTATTTTTTGTATTTTTGCCGTTGTGGAGCGGAGTTGGTTAAGTATGTCTGCGAAATTATTTATCGTATCGGATTATGAAGAATGTGGATGAAATTTTGGATTCGGCTGAAGGCGTTATGGGGTTCCATAGCAACAGAAGCCGGATTCTAAAGTTCGCCTCAGGATTTATGAGGCGATGCATTAAATAATTTCGATCACATACTTATCAATAATGTCCGCTTCCCCCTTCGGGGAGAAATCTCTAATTTTTAAGTATTTCCCAAGCAAATGAAGCCAGTCTGGCAACTCATCCAGCTTCCCGTCTTTTTTGACTCCCGAGGCAATGTCTCCGTGATCGAGGCCCTCGATGATTTCCCTTTCGAAATCGCCCGGTGCCACTGGATTTATGACGTCCCCGGAGGTGGCGCCCGCGATGGTCATGCATTTCGGCGAAACACGGAGCTGATAATAGCTCTTTCAGGATCCTTTGATATCTTCCTCGATAACGGCATCCATCATCAGACCCTCTCCCTCAATCGCTCCTACACGGCCGTGCTTGTCCCTCCCGGTGTCTGGAGGGAACTCACCAACTTCTCAACTAACGCCGTGGCCCTTATTCTCTCCTCTATTGCCTACGACCCCGAAGATTATATTTCCGACTATGACGCTTTCTCAAAACTCCGTCGATGATTGTCTCCTGATCGAACTCAATCGCTTTGATTCCCCGAGGAGGGGCAACCTCTCTGTCGTGGAGGGTGGCGCCACGCTTCCCTTCCCCCTTCGGAGGGTATTTCATATCTACGATGTCCCCGGAGGGGAAAGTCGCGGCGGCCATGCCCATTTCCTGACCAAGGAATTCATCGTGGCCGTCTCCGGCAGCTTCTCCGTGACGGTCGACGACGGTCTGCGCAAGAAAACTGTCTTTCTTAACCGTCCCTACCGCGGCCTGCTTGTCGAAGCCGGCATCTGGGTCACGCTCAACGAATTTTCTTCCGGAGCCGTCGCCCTTGTCATGACCTCCGAACATTTCGACCCCGCCGACCATATCAAGTCTTACGCTGATTTTATTAATTTGAGAAATGGTTGAATTTCTTGACCTCAAAGCAATCACGGCCTCCTTCGGCGGACGCATTGAAAAGGTCGTGGAGGAAGTTGTCGCCTCGGGCCGCTATCTTCAGGGCCCCCGCGTCGAATCCTTCGAACGCGAATATGCGCGTTTCATTGGCGCCGGGCATTGTGTCGGTTGCGGAAACGGCCTCGATGCGCTCACTCTTATCTATCGTGCATGGATCGAGATGGGCTTGCTCGAGCCCGGCGACGAAGTGATTATCCCGGCTAATACATATATCGCTTCCGTTCTTGCCGTTTCGGAAAATGGTCTTGTGCCGGTCCTTGTTGACCCCGACCCTGATACGCTCCAGCTCGACCCCGACCGTTTCGAAGCCGCCCTGTCGCCCCGCACTCGCTCCCTCCTTCTTGTCCATCTCTATGGCCGTTGTGCCTGGTCGGAGAGGATAGGGGAGATCTGCCGTGAACATGGATTGCTCGTCGTCGAGGACAACGCGCAGGCACACGGCTGCCGTTATCTGAACCGTCTCACGGGCTCTTTTTCCCATGCTGCCGGCCACAGTTTTTATCCCGGCAAAAATCTCGGGGCTCTCGGCGATGCCGGGGCCGTCACCACTAATGATTCCCGCCTCGCTGAAATGGTCCGCAGTCTCGGCAATTACGGTTCTTCCCGAAAATATATCTTCCCCTATGCCGGACGTAATTCCCGTCTCGATGAAATTCAGGCTGCCGTGTTGTCGGTGAAGCTCCCGAGGCTTCTCCAGGACAACGAGGCCCGTTGCGCTGTGGCGGCCCGTTATTATGACGAGATTCGGAATCCTCTTGTCAGGCTGCCCCGTCGCGCTCCGGCCGGAGAGAATGTCTATCATCTTTTCCCTGTTTTCTGCGACGACCGCGACCGACTGGAAAAACATCTTGATGAGGCCGGCATCCGGACTCTTGTCCATTATCCCGTGCCTCCGCATCTTCAGGAGTGTTACAGAGGGAAAAATATAATCCGCTGTTCCGGAAATCTTCTCCTCACCGAACGTTTGGCCGCCACCGAGTTGAGTCTTCCGATCTCTCCGGTGATGTCCGATTCCGATGTTTCCGAGGTGATCGACGCCGTCAACTCTTTCCGGTAAGTCTATGGCTGCGGTCCCTCCCCATTCTAACCATTAATAATTATGATTCAGGATCCCTTTATTCTCTTAAGCACAATCAACATGAAACTCCGCGACAGCGGCGAAGACCTCGATTCTCTGTGCAAGAGCGAAGGCTACGACCGTGCCGAACTGGAGCGTCGTCTGGGCGAGGCAGGTTTTGAATATCTTCCCTCCGCCAATCAGTTTCGTTAATTTTTGATTCCGAAGATATAGACGGGCTTGAAAGTGAGGCTTCTCACATCCGCCATTGCCCGCAATCCCCCTCCCGATCCGAGGGCAGACCCTCCTACGCCCGTGTGCTTCAGGTGCATCAGCACTTCCCGGGCGCTCCGGAACTCGATCTTGATTTCATCCGGCTCTATCTCTATCTGCTCGAACTCTCCTGCAAGCGCCCCTTGGAGCAGTTCGACAGTGGGGTAGCGGAGGGGCACAGGTCTTACCCGGTCAAGTTCCTCCATGTTTCCGGGCAGGAATGTCGAGAGGGCCAGCACGCCTCCGGGGCGTAATCGCCGCGCACATTTCCGCAGGAAACGAGGAATGTCGGCAAACCATTGGATGGCCGATGTCGAAGCTATCACGTCGAAGGTTTCCGGCGTGTTTTCTATCCAGTGCTCTGCATCTCCCTGATAATAATCCTCTTCCGCTGCGATATCGAAAGGTCCGACAGGGGAGATGTCGACATACGTCGCTTTCCGGGGATGAAGAAACCGGCTGTATTCCCGGGTGAAGAGTCCCGTGCCCGGGCCGATTTCCAAGAGCGATCCTGTCTCTCCCTCGATTCTTTCGCGCAGTTTGAGGCCCATCCTGACCGTTATCGCCCTCTGCGCGATGGCGTGCTTGTCGTAGGTCGTCGCCGCATCTGCAAATCGCCTCCCGACGCGGGTCGTGTCGGCGATTACGCTTCCTATAATCTTTCTGAGGTCAGTGTAATGTGCTTCTCCGGGCAATTCGATGATTTCCGTCTCCGGTTTCTCCTCCCAGAAGCGTCGCATATTGGCCGGGGGGAAAATTCTGTCCTCACTGCTGACGTAAGCTCGCGTCCAGCGAAAGGGCTCCCTTTCTGAAGGATTTTCCCCCATGCGGCCGCGGATGGCCTTCAGTTGCTGCTGCAGGTTGGCGGTTTCCGCCTCGGTTGCCTCCGCCTCGGAGAATAGCCGGCTATAGCTCTCTGCCGAAGGCATCATCCTTCGCCTGAACTTTTTAAGACTCGCGGGAGTGAGATTTTCCGCCGTTCCGTCATAGATAGCGGTCGGAATCCCCCGTAAATCATCCGCCGGGAGGGCCGTGCCGTTGATGGCGAATGACTCAGTGATGCGATCCTTCGGAAGAAGGCGTTCGGCGGCAAACACTCCCATTGACCAGGCAAAAAGATACACGGTGTAATATCCGTCGAGTAATCCCTCCGGAAGGTTTTCCTCAGTAAAATCATGCACGACGGCAACATCCCAGCCCTCGGCCCGGATGTCGCCGAAAAGCTCCGGGCCGGTGCTCCAGCCTGTCATTATCAGTATAAGCCGCGTATTCTCCTTTCTTCGGCTTACATACGTCGCTTTCATTCTTTCAGTTTCTCGGTTATATTGTCAATATCGATCTCCGACAGAAGCGCGTTCAGCGATAGGCGCAGTCGTTCGCCCCCCGGAGGCACGGTCGGGCGACGGATCGCTGAGGCTAAGATTCCCTCCGCTTCAAGTTTCGCCGCTAGTCGGGTGGCCTTTCTCGCATCCCCCGTGATGAAGGGCACAATCTGACTCCCCGAAATTTCCGACCCTCCTCCGGCGTCGCGGAGCCCGGCTCTTAGCCGCGAGGCGAGCTCCCGCAAATGTCTCCTTTCCTTTTCCATCCCCGTTATCTTCTCTGTCATCAGGTGGCTCCAGGCCACGTTCGCCGGAGGCAATGCCGTCGAGAAGATAAGCGGTCGCGCCGCGTTCACGAGGTAGTCTTTCATTCGGCGCGACGTGACGGCGAACGCTCCCGCCGAGGCCCCCGCCTTGCCGAGCGTGGCCATCAGTATATCGATTTTGCCGAGGAGTCCCCGTTCTTCAGCCAACCCGAGTCCATACTTGCCGAACACTCCGAAGCCATGGGCTTCATCTATGTAGAGGAGCATATTCGGAAACTCTTCACGCAGGGCAGCGAGCTCCTCCAACGGTGCCAAATCGCCGTCCATGCTGTAGACGCTTTCTGCTATCACCACCATTCTCTCTGCCTTGCCGGCGTATTTCTCAAGCAGTTTGCGAAGGTGTCCGGGGTCATTATGTCGCCAGCGGTCGCATTCCGTCCCCTTCATGCGCAGCCCGTCGATTGCCGAAGCGTGGATTAATTTGTCGCTGAGGAAAACCGTGCCGGGAAGAGCGAGAGCGCGGGTGATGCCCATGTTGGCATGATAGCCTGAATTGAAGAGTAGGGCAGGGCGTCCGTAAAGCCCCTCGAGCAACCCCTCATAATCGGCGTATATTTTCTGATCGGTGGCCAGAAGTCGGGAGGCGGATGAGGTCATAGAAGCTTCCCCGAAGCGTCGGGCATATTCCTCGCGGAACTCTTCCTGACGGGCCGCCAAACCGAGATAATCGTTCCCGGTCAGATCGATAAGCCCCTGTCCGGCGCGATGGGGAGGAAGATGACGGAGTCGCCCCTCGCGCTCGTAATCATCGAGCACGGCCGAGAAGCCGTCGATTCTAAGGTCGTTTTCTGCGTTCATTATTTCGGGTTCAGACATTTGCCACAAGGAAGCGGCATAGTTTCCTTACCTGCTCGTCGCTCACAGCAAGGTAGGGAGGCATGATGTAGGCATTGTGGCCGAAGGGACGTATCCACACGCCGTTGGCGACGCATTTCTTTTGGAACTCTCCGAGCTCGACAGGCTCTTCAAGTTCGATCACGCCGATGCCCCCTAAAACGCGGACGTCTCTCACTCCGGGGCGACCCTCAGCTTTCCCGAGTTCCTCGCGCATGATTGCCTCGATTTCGGCAATTCGCTGCTGCCAGGGGGATTCAAGCAAAAGTCGCGTCGAGGCCAGAGCCGTGGCGCACGCCAGCGGATTCCCCATGAATGTCGGTCCGTGCATCATCACGCCCGACTCCGACGCCGATATCCGGTCGGCCACGGCCCGAGTGGTCGCCACGGCCGAAAAGGTCATAAAGCCTCCGGTCAGTGCCTTTCCGATCAGCATGATGTCCGGTTCGACACCGGCGTGTTCCCATGCGAAAAGTTTGCCGGTTCGACCGAAGCCAGTCGCTATCTCGTCGAAAATCAGCAATATGCCGTGTCGGTCGCATTCCTTACGCAACTCCCTCAGATATTGCGGATGATAGAAGCGCATTCCTCCGGCGCCCTGCACGACAGGTTCCAGAATAACTCCCGCCAGTTTCCCGGCATGCTCTTCGAGCAGACGGCGCATAGGCTCGAAATCTGCCGGGTCCCATTCGTCGTGGAAGCCGCAGGAGGGTGCGGGGGCGAAATAGCGGATCGGGAGTGCCGGCCCGAAGGCCCCGTGCATCCCCGTCACCGGGTCGCACACCGACATCGCATTCCATGTGTCGCCGTGATAACCGCTCCGGATAGTTGCGAAATTCGTCCGCGCGGCATCGTTCTGTGCCTGCACGGCCATCTTCATCGCAACTTCCGTCGCCACTGACCCCGAGTCGGCGTAAAAGATATGGTTCATTCCCGGAGGAAGAATTTCCAGAAGCAGCTTGCCGAGTTCTATTGCCGGCTCATGGGTCAGACCCCCGAACATTACATGGCTCATCCGCTCTGTCTGGCGTCTGATCGCCTCGTTAAGCACCGGATGGTTATAGCCGTGGATCACACACCACCACGACGACATCCCGTCGATCAGCTCCGTTCCGTCGGCAAGCGTGATGACCGCCCCCCGCGCCTCCCTCACTTTGTAGGTCGGCAGTGGATTGTCGGTCGATGTGTAGGGATGCCATAGATGCTCCCGGTCAAATCGGTCGAAATTCTCATTCTCCATAGTATCAGTCCCCTTTCCTTGTTCGGTTTCTCTCATGGTTAGCGATGACCCTTATCCCGGGTCGACATCATAATATATCTGTGTTCCTTTCATGTATTCCTCTCCGGCGGCCTCCTCGTAGACTTCGCGCAGGAGCTTCTTCACTTTCTTCATCGAGACGCCGGTCTCCATCTTCAGCATGATTGTCTGAAGATACCAGAGTGCGACGCGGCTCACAAACGGTTTCTCCGGGCCCAACACGCGCGCCCCGAAAATTTCCCTCAAACGCAGGGCAAGAGCCACGGCCGCCCTGTCGGCCGTCAACGCATCCTTATGCTTGATGTAGATGTTCACGATTTTTGTAAATGGCGGATAGCCATATTTCTCCCTCTCCAGAATCTCGGAGCGGTAATAGCCTTCATAGTCATGAGCGGCGACATATTGCAGAATCCGGTCTTTCGGTCGCGTGCTTTGAATCACGACCTCCCCCTTCTCCCGGCGACGCCCGGCTCGCCCCGCAACTTGCGACAACATGTTGAAACCCCGTTCATTGCTCCGGAAATCCGGAAAGTTGAGCAGCGTGTCGGCGTTCACGACCCCGACAACCTTCACTTTTGCGAAATCCAGCCCCTTCGACACCATCTGTGTCCCCACGAGGATATCCGTCTGCTGCGAGGCGAACTCCTCGATAATTTCCTGGTATGAATCCTTGTTGCGGGTCGTGTCGAGGTCCATGCGCGCCACGCGCTTCCCCTCGAATTTCTGATGGATCTCCTCGGCTATGCGCTCCGTGCCGTATCCGTAGGTCGCGATGTCGTTGCTCCCGCATGCCGGACAGGTCCGCGGTCGAAGTTGGGTGAAGCCGCAATAATGACACTTCAGCAGGTCGGTATTCTTGTGGTAGACGAGCGACACGTCGCAGTTCTCGCAGCGTGGGGTCCAGCCGCATTGCCGGCAGACGACCATCGGCGCATATCCGCGCCGGTTCTGGAACACTATCCCCTGCATTCCCTCCGAAAGTGCTTTGTCGAGTGCCTCTTTAAGGGGGGCGGAAAGGATGCCGTCGTTGAGCTTTTTCTTCCGTTGATCGGTCATGTCGACAAGGGTCACATCCGGCAACGTCGATCCTTCGTAACGCTCCGAGAGGGTCACAAGACCATATTTCCCCTGTTGCGTTTTGTAATAAGTCTCCACTGAGGGTGTCGCGGAACCCAACAGTACGTCAGCCCCGTGCATCGAGGCAAGCACGGTGGCCGTGTCGCGTGCGTTGTAGCGTGGCGCCGGGTCATATTGCTTGTAGCTGCTCTCATGCTCCTCGTCGACTATCACCAGCCCCAACCGCGCGAACGGCAGGAACAGCGAGCTTCTCGCCCCGATCACAACCAGCGGCTCCCGGCCCCCGAGTAGACGCTTCCAGATGTCGACACGCTCATTGTCGGAAAATTTTGAATGGTAGACAAGCAACCGGTCGCCGAACACTCGGCGCAGTCTGTCGGTGAGCTGGGTCGTCAGCGATATCTCCGGCACAAGGAAAAGTGCCTGATTCCCCTCCTGAAGACATTTGTCGATCAGATGGGTGTAAATTTCCGTCTTTCCACTTCCCGTCAGCCCGTGTAGCAGTGTGATTTTCTTTTCGCGGAAATTTGCGACTATCTCATCTTTCGCTCTCTGTTGGGCCTCCGACAACTTCGCCAAACGCGATTCATGATGTTCCGAACGGGGATTGAAGCGGTTGATCTCTCGCTTCTCTATCCTGAAAATACCTTTGCTGATCATGCCCCGGAGCACATTCGGGCTCACGCCCCCCTTCAGAAAATCCTCCTTTTTCACCGGTTGCTCTTCTTTCCCCTGCGCGAGCCATCCCGACATATCGAGCCATGCGATCAATCCCTTTTCCTGAGCGACCGAACGGCGTGTCAGGTCAAAAAAGCCGTGCAGACCATCCATATCCCCACGTTCGAGATTTATCGCCACATAGCTCTCCTTCTTCGAGCGGTAGCGTTCCACGACCTTCTCGTCGACAGCCACTATGCCGGACTCCATCAGCGCGTTCACCACCGGCATAATATTCCGGATTTCCGTGCGGGCTTCAATCTCGGAAATTTTCATCCTCCCCTTCTTCTCCGAAAGGGCCATGATTACGCTCGCCTCTTTCTCTGTCAGCGCGCGCAAATCCGATTCATCTGCGAGGGTCACGAAAGTCTCGCTTTCAGGCTTCAGTCCGGAGGGTAGGGCCGCGCGCATCACCTCTCCGACTGAGCACAGATAATATTCCGAAATCCATTTCCACAGATTCAGCTGAGGATAGCGCACGATTGGCGCCGCGTCGAGAAGCCCGATGATCTCCTTCACCTCCCGTCCCTTCGGCGAGTTGTTGTGGAGGGTTTCGACAAGCCCCGTGTAATATTTCTTCTTGCCGAACTGCACGAGCACGCGCGATCCCGCCTGTAGCATTCCCTCAAATCGGGAAGGCACGGCGTAAGTATAAGTCGCGTAGAGCGGCAGCGGAAGAATTATCTCTGCGAACATATTGCAAAGTTATGAAAAAACTCCCGACTCTCAGAAATTATTAGTAATTTTGCGGGCAAAGGCCTGAAAGGCCCGCATATCGCTTTGTAATTCCGCGGCCTCTCCGGGCCGCCTAATCAAAAATAATGAAGATATGAAAAAAATTGCTTCCCTCGTACTCGTAGCCGTTGCCCTGCTTTCGGCTTTTTCAGCTAATGCCGGTCTCCGCTGGGGTGTGAAAGCCGGTCTTAACATCAATAAAATCGACCTCTCCGCAGGCTCCTCTCAAGGCTTCGGCACGTTCGATGGTAACAACCGTTGTGGCTGGACCGCCGGTTTGATGGGTGAATACATGATTCCGATGGTAGGTGTCGGTGTTGACCTCTCTTTGATGTACACCCGCATGGAATCCAACCCCGGCGTTGAATACTCCTCCGATAGCGAACGTCTCCCCCTCGGCAAAAACTTCCTCGAAATCCCACTGAACCTCAAATATCGTCTCTCGATTCCCGCAATCAGCCGCATTTTCGCCCCGGCGATTTATACCGGTCCGACGCTTGCTCTTTGCCTCGACGGCGACAAGAATGCCTTCGAAACCAAGACTTGTCAGTGGGGTTGGAATCTCGGCCTCTCTTTCGAACTTATCCGTCATCTCCAGCTCTCTGCCGGATATACGTGGGGTATCAACAATATCGCTGAAAAACTCGATGTCAACAAGCTCGCCGGTATGCCCGGTATGCAGGTGGAAAACCTGAAGGCTAAAAACAACTACTGGACCGTAACCGTAGGCTGGCTCTTCTGATGAGAAAACTCTTTTTATCCATTTTGATGTTATGCGTCGCCGTCGGTGCCTCAGCGAAATTCCGCTGGGGACCGACCGCCGGCGTCAATTTCAATAATGCTTACTGGACCCAGGGTCTCATTCCCTCCGATATGCAGACCGGATTTCAGGCCGGCCTGATGGGGGAAATCATGATTCCCGGAATCGGGTTCGGCGTTGATTTGGCCCTCAAATATGTCAATCTCGGCACTCGCCTTCATCTCGGCGATCGGCCGATATGGGCTCTCGAGGGATATCGGACCGAACGTCTCACTATCCACAAACTCGACATCCCTGTTAACGTCCGGTTCAAATGGACTCGCCTGAATGGCTTCGAACATTATCTCGCCCCCATCGCGTTTGCAGGCCCCAGGCTTAGTTTCAACCTCGCCACGAGCCGTTGCGATGCACTCGAACATCCTGCCGCCAGCTTCGGCCTGCAGTGTGGCGGAGGCGTGGAAATCCTCGAACGTCTCCAGCTCACCGCCGGTTACCATTGGGGGCTCACCTACGATATCCGGACCGTTAAACTCGACGACCTCTCGGCCCGCACTCAGCAAGCGTTTATCGATCTCACCTGGCTCTTCTGAGCCCTTTCTTTCGTTTGATTATGCCAACACAAGAAGAAATTTTAGCAAAGACGGTCGAGATGCTCAAAACTGTCTTCGACCCGGAGATTCCAGTCAACATCTACGACCTTGGTCTTATCTATAAAATCGATTACACTGAAGCCGACCGCACTCTCCATGTCGACATGACTCTCACAGCCCCGTCATGTCCTGCCGCCGACTTCATCATGGAGGATGTGCGACAGAAGCTCGTCTCTATCGACGGCCCGGAGAAGGTCGACCTCCGTCTCGTGTTCGAACCCGAATGGAATCGCGACATGATGACAGAGGAAGCCAAACTCGAACTCGGCTTCCTCTGATTCCCTATCTTTAATATGGTCTGTCAGGCTTCCTCCTGATAGCGATGGAGCGTCAGGCTCCGACCGTCCCAGCGCGCGTAGCTGCACTGATGGAGCCATTCTCCCAATACCACGATTTCCGATGCCCGGTCGCGTTCCTTCGCCGCCGGGCTCGTTATTTCCTCGGCGAGCGGAACCGGATAGCGCCTCAGCAGATGCAGGTGCCCATAGATGAAGTAGTCGATCGTCGGGTCTTTCTCAAGCATCTCCGCCGAAAACTGATTGATATTCGTCAGCATTCTGTCAGCATCAGGAAGAGTAGGCTGAGCGCCGGGCAATGACCCGGTCTCTCGACTGTGGGAACTCCAACGGTAGGCGAACGGAACGGTCCATCGAGGATGGATGGCCGAAAACATCTTCTGGCATGTCTTGCTCCTGAACAGTCGGCGAAGCATCTTGAATGAGCGCTTCAGACGTCCGATGCCGTCGCCGTGAGTCACCAGAAACCGCCTCCCGTCCATCTCCTCTATCGTATAGCCGTCTACGACCTCGATCCCTAACTCGTTAGGCAAATAATCGAATATCCATATATCATGATTGCCTATGTACCATACTATCCTTATTCCCCGGTCGGCCAACTCTGCTAACTTCCCGAAAAACCTCACATATCCCCTCGGCACTACATAGCGGTATTCATACCAATAATCGAGAATATCCCCTACGAGAAAGATTGCCTCCGCCTCCTCCTTTATCGAGTCAAGGAAACTGCAGAGCCGTCGTTCCGCCTCGTGTGGATTCTTTATGTAAGAGGCTCCGAGATGTGTATCTGAAAGAAAATATGCAATCATAACAGTTAATGCAAAATTAAATTTGACCCCCAAATGGATTCGCAATGCCCATGCTCTCCCGTGGCGCAATGCTCATGCTATCCGCGGGAGCAAAGCCCATGCTGTCCCGGGGCCCAATGCCAAACGTTCGGCAAAATTAGCCTAAATATCATCCCCCCGCAAATAATCTCGCTTAAAACACGCAATCGTCCCCCGTCGCCCTTTTCAGCAATGCGGACTACTTGTCCCATTCGCGGTATTGTCACATTGCAACAGTTAGCTGAAAGATGTCTGTTGGTATGTCCGCAGCCGGAGAAGTAGGGTGGGGATATGATAACGGCGGCGGAGAATGCTCCGTCGCCGTTATCTATCGGGTTTTATGATCTTATCTTGTTACTCTAAGCGTCATTGCTACAGGATCAAATTTAAATGTATAAGTTCCGGAAATTTTCATTTCAAAGTTATTTCCTGAAGACTCACCTTCGTATGCACATACTATATCCGTACTTAGAACAACTTCAGCATCGCTCGAGTACTTAGGCTGAATCCATTTTTCTTGACCGCCATCGGAATGTCTCTTCTTTCTAATTCCGAAGTCACCGGAAACGATACCAATGTTGCTTAACGTCCATACGTTGCCGTCACAGTCGGCGGTTTTAGTTTCCCAGCTGCCGTTGCCGAAGCATTCTCCATGGAATTCGTAACAGTAGAGATCAAACGTGAACATGGAGGTTGCTCCGAATTGTGCAAGAACTGTCGCGTCGGTTACTCGATGCCAATATTTGCTGTCGCCATATTGATCTTTACCGTCATCTCCGGATGCAGCGTTCTTGAAGATAATTCCGTTTAGCGAAGTAACGGCATCCGTCACCTCTATCTTCCAGTATTTATATCCGTTCAATGTCGTGGACTCACAACTCGGTGCCGAACTGTATGTGGTATAATCCTTTGCACCCCATACATGGATATAATTCTGTGAGACTTCTCCGTTCGGAACGCGGATCACAAGATATTTCTTGTCATCGCCACCACCGCCGCCGCCACCTCCGGCGCCTGTGATCTTCAGTGTCATCGCGGTTTCGTCGAACACGAAGTCGTATGTTCCGCTTCCAAGTCCGCTCCAGTTCGTTCCGTTGTTTCCGCTCTGGACCGCGCAATTCATCGCCGTTCCATTCGTCTGGAGCGTTTCTCCTGATTTAAGCCAGATCCAGGCGTTGTCACTTCTCTGGATACCGAAGGAGCAGCCACCGCTATAAGTGACATTGACTTTTGCTTCAAACAGGCCTGTGGATGCATTCTTCACCAGATTGATGTCCGTCCAGTCTGAACTTGTGAACTGGCCGTGCAAGTTATAGGTGTAATTACTTGTCGACTGGCCGTCGGTTGTAACCGTGATAAGCACGGTTGCTCCATATTCTGCCAAAAGTTCGGGATCTGTCTCTTTTATGATCTTTGAGGGATCTGTAATTTCCAGCTTGCCGTCATTGTTTGTGTTATTATCTTTAAAGATAACTCCGGTCGGTGTGGCAATTGTGCCGCTTACGGCAACCTTCCAGTAGCGATAGCCGTTCTTTGTTCCTGCGCTGGCTGCTGAAGAGCCATATACGCCAAAGTATAGGTTATCTCCGTCGCCTGTCCATACGTAGCAGTGGTTTCTCGTTCCGATCTCGCTCGTTAGAGCGCGGACGACGAGATAGGGACGCTCGGGTGGAGTCGTCCAGTTTCCTTCTTTCGCTCCGGTCGCTGTGGTCGTAGCATCCTTATCATATAATCCGCCGTTGATAAACTTGATACCGGTGCGGCTGTTGACTTTCGCTGCATCTACATTGGAATTCCTGACGACGCCATTCTGAACCTCGTTGAAAATAACGTAGAGTCGCTCCTTATTGTAAGCCATCGTCGGAGTGATTTCAAACGGATGGTAACGTTCCGTGTCGCCATAAACCGCAACTTGTTCGCCCGGCCATGAGGTCAGATAGGTCTTCGATCCGTCAGTGTTCAGATAGTAGAGGAACACATGCGTGTATCCCTTCACGCTTACCGTGTATTTTTCATCCTCCACTTCCGGATTATAGGTCCCCGTGCAGGGTCTGACAGACATCGCGAATGCTGTGCCCACATTGCGGTTGAGCGAGGTCACGTTCATGCCCGTAAACTGCATACACTGATACCAGCCGATTGCGTCGGCCGAAGTTCTCGTCATATAATAGCCCGACGATTTGTCGCCCGCGTAGGAGCGAGTGCCTCCGCTGACTTCCTGAAGCATGTTCTGTGGGAAGTAGGAATGAACGGAGATGTTTTTCGTTCCTTCCGTTCCCGCGAAGAGATAGGAGGGTGCGTAATAGGGTGTCTGGGCCGGTACGGTCGAGAGGCGCTGGGTAGTGAACCCGGCGAGCACTGTCAGTGAGCGCATCTGGGCGTAGGTCGGCAGATTCCAGCCCGGTATCATCTGAGCATCCGCTTCTGATTTCAGGTATAATTGTCCCATTGCTTCCGTTCCTACAATGGGCCAGCTCTCCGATGTCAGGGTCGTCGTCTTGTTGGTTCTAACACCCATACCCGCACTCGTGGCTTCAAGATTTCGGTCAAGCCAGTGGAGATTCGAATTCTGGGTAAACACTTCATAATAGTGCCAGTTGATGAATCCGTCGCGTGTGTGATGGTAGAAGAAGCCTGTATGATAGACGTCAAGTGTGTAGGTAGTCGTTCCCTGCTTGATGGTGATCGCATCCGGAGTCACGCGATAGCCGTAATCCGTGCCGTCTGTAAACGTGTAGGTATACGTGTTGCCGCTTTTCGTCCCGGTTACGCCGTTCTCTTCTATCGTCGCTCCGTCAAGGAGTGTGATCGTATAGGTGTAGGTCACGTTTCCGCCGTTAGGCATCGGTGCATGGAGACCGAGGTTGCGGATTCGTCCTCCGTTCTGATAGGGTTTTACGCCGAGAGCTTCCGTTCCGGACGTCGCCGTGGTGATGTCCGGATTGATAAACCGTAGATAGTCGATCTGTGTCAGGTCATTCGTCGAGCCGCGTTTGATAGTAAGTTTGATGTCCATCGCCTTGCTATACTTCACGTTGGTGTTGGCCGCCTGAAGGAACACGACGTTGCGTTCAAGCTCCGTCCCTTCAAGTTTGACTTTGTACACCGCCTCGCGTTCCGAGCCTTCATTCATGCTGGCCTTTGCCTCGATTGAGATCGCGGATGTGAAGAGTCCGTTGCTTGTCTCTTCTTCATTAGTGATAGTCTCGAACGTGTATGCCGCCTGCGACGGGAGCGTGAGCCAGCCTTCTCCGCCGCTGACCCTTGTCAGCGTTACCGTAGGATTGCCTTTTCCCTCGTGGCGTGCTTTTATCGGCAGATTTCTGGTGATGATGTTTCCCGTTTCAGGCACGGCCTCGATTCTCACCGTGTCGCAGACTGCAAGCACATTCTTGCCGTCGGATATGATGTCGCGGATTCTGTCCGTTGTGTCGATAAAGTCAATCGACAGACCGCCCGGATTCGCTATTGCTTCTTCCGCAGTCGCATGCCCTTCGCCCGGAACCTTTTCGATTATCACCCTGTATAGATGGTTCGCCTCAAGGTTGGGTAGCGCCACTGCATAATAGCATGGTCTGCCGGAATCGAATTTGTGGAGAATGCCGTTGTCGATATCCTCCTGGGTTGCCTGATCAAAATATCCCTCGATAACGAGATACATTATCTTTGAAGCGTCTGTCGAAACATTTCCCTCTGCGTCCGTCGGAACGCTGTAGGGGAATGAAGCCATCGTAAGCTGGTCGCCCGTCGCTCCCGCCTTTGTATGCGTGATTCCGTCTGTGGTCTGGGTGGCGGGAGTCCTCTGCCAGGAATCGCTTGCTGCCCTGAGATCATTTGCAGTGAGCGCATTTGCTCCGCTCAGAGATGCGGTTCCCGTTGCGGCATATTTGTCGAGAATTGTTCCCGTCATGAGGAATTTCCCTTCCGTCGTGTAGTTCAAGACGGAAATGCGGGTGAACAACCGGTCGAAATTGAAAACGGGTGCCGTCGTCTGTGCCTCTCTTATATTAACGGCCGCTTTCGAGGCTGCCATTATGAACGGTTCATCACCGCTATCCGCAAGCTGATTCTTCGACGCGCTGATACCGTCAAGAAAGGTCTGCGTGTCAAATGTGTCGCCTGCATGATTATCCATAAACTGCTTGACAAGCGAGTTGGCATTGGCAATCAAGTACCAATCCCCGCCGTCGCCTTCGCGGACACTCGATTTTTTCACCTTTATCGAGCCTCCTATGCCATCCCCTTCAGGCGTGATCGCCGGTGTGGAAGACAGTGTGAAATATTGTGGCTCTCCGACATTCATGTCCCCGTTGAACATCACCAGTGCCACTTCCTTTACCTTGTTTCTTTCCTGGTCGGTCGCGCGTGTCTTAGTGATGCTCTCCACGATGGGTGAGGAGGTCGAGAAAGCTATCAGATATTCATCCTCGGCCACGTTTTCTCCCCGCCAGTTGAAATCGTCGGAGCATCCCGTGAGAAGGCCTCCCGTCAATATCGACAGGAGGGTGAGGAGGGTCGGTAGATATGATTTATATCTTGACATTATCGTCTGTGTTGTTGGTTTCTGTTCGTTTGTGATTAATCAGCGTATGAGTCGTGTCGGTCATCGGTGAAATAGCAGTTGTCGCCTCCGATGCTCGTGTCAAGCAGATACCATGCCTCGCAGTCTGCATAGTTCGGCAATGGGATACCCGGCATCGCAGCCAGCGGATAGCGGTAGCTGCCGGAATGATTGTTGGTGAACATCACCATCGCCGAGCCCGGCTTCGCCAAAAGGGGAAGTTCGATTTTGTACCATCCTGCGTTGTCGCCCGTCTCCTTCAGCATTCCGACTCCCGGCCACAACGCAGACTGATTCGATTCCCCGGTATTCGGATGACATGTCGAGCATGTGCCTCTGAAGCTGCCCAAAAGATTGATCTTCTGGTATCTCATGTTATCGGTCACGCCTGAGGGTGTTCCCGGGTCGCCCCAAGTGCTTTCGACGTTATAGCCTGTGATGTCCGATCCGGTTTTATCCTGGAATGTGCTCGTGTCAATCATCAGGTCATCAACATCGCCTCCGCCGCTGTACCATCCTTTGAAGGCGTAATTCCCCGTGAAGGAATATTCAATCCAGTTGATTTTGTCGCTTCCGGATTGTCCGTAGACCGGATAACCCTTGTAATAAAGCGGCTGGTAAATATAGATGTGGGGAACGGCTCCCTGGTCGTTCTGCCATCCGGTGTCGATATCGCCGTTACTGTTTCTCACAGCCTTGAAATGAATCACATACTTCGTCGGATTAGGTACGATCGTGAACGAACCGTCGTCGGTATAGCCTCCGTCGGCTGTGCCGACGATTTTTCCCGCTATCTGGGATGCGAAGAATGTGGCCGACGTCGGATCGACTACCGTGATGCGCAGGAGTCCGCTCTTCGGAAGTGTTACCCCTGTCTTCATCTTATCGCCGATGTTTGTGTTCGCCAATAACGCGATCTTTTCGGAGAGCACTGTCGTCGTGTCGTTGGATACCACCTCAAGGTAGGCTCCTCCCGTCACGTTGCCGCCGGACGTCGTGTATTGTTTGTTGGTATTGGAATTCGTTATCTGGCTTATCTTGAGCGCAAGTCCGTCGACATTCGTCGAATAATCCAGATAGAAGCTGAATGAATTCGAGTTGGCAATATCTTTCAGGTTAAGTGACTGCGAATCCGGGTATATATGAAGGTAAGCCTTCATGTTGATCGCGTCGACAACAACCTGTTTGTTGATGTTTCCGGCGATAACCCGGAATGTCTTTCCTGTGATCAGATTGGCGTGAATACCGATTTCCGGATTCACTCGCACGGTGATTGTCTTCGAAGCCTTGTCTTCGGTGATAATGAAATAATCCACGCCGTTTTCATCCTTGTCAATGTCGAACTCAAGACGAGGTGCGTTGCTGTTGTAGTAGATCGTGGCCGGATTCATACCGTCGATTTCCTCCGTGATGCGGGTCATCGAGAGCGATAGTTCGGTCGTGCCGGCGAGCTGGACGGTCAGTCGGAAGGGATCCCATCCGTTCACGGTCCATGAATACTGAACTTCGCCCCCTTCCGCAACTTTCGCGATGATATCGTAGAAATGACCTCGCTCCATCTTGAATTCATTGCCGGACCCGTCGACAAAACATCCCGGGATAAATGTGAAGGAGCCGACGCCATCGGGATTTATTCTGAGTGTCGTGCGTTCCTCTTCCGTCTTGCCGTTGCACTCGGGAAGATAAACTGTCGATTGCCACACGCTCTGTGTGTATCCGGTCGGGTCGTTGAGTACCGTCCCGAGTTTGTTCAGTGGATCTTCGTTCTCGTCGGTGATCGCAGCGAGTTCCTCAAGAGTCATCGATGCGAGCTCTCCGAGAGCGTAGTGATTTCCTTTGCCGACGCCAGTCAGAGTGTTTTTCGAGGTCCCCGTGCCGTTGGCGGCGTTCTCATACAATCCCGCGAAAACTCGCGTGCCGGTCCACACATTCAGTGCGTCCATTGAATTGATTTTGAATTTCTCGTTTTCTCCGAAGGCCTTGTCGTAAATCACGCTCACTCTCACCTTTGAGCAGAGAAATCCGAGTTTAGCTTCAAGGGTCTGGCGTTCCCCTTTGGCAACCGTGACTGACAGCGCGTTCTTATTTGCCATAGGGAGACCCTCCTCGGCTGTAGGAAGAGTGACCTTTGAATTGGTCACGTAGGAGTGGCTGATCGCCTGAACTTCCTCCTCAAGATCGGCGGCTGTAGCCTCCGCCTGAAGCTTGCTCTTTGTTGTCGGGTTCAGCTCCATGTTGGCGAAGATATAGAGTCTGTAATCGCCCGGCACAACCGACATCGAATAATTCAGGTAGATATCATTGACCGCCGTTGCATGATTCGGGTCGAGTTCGGCATAGAAATGTTTCGTCACATTCGTTCCCTCTTCCTCATAGAATCCCGCTACGCGCAGTTTCTTGATCATTCCCTCGCTTACGAGGCGTGTGCCGTGTTCATCATCATAGAGCCCTCCGGCGCGAGTGTTCTCGCGTGCGAGTTCCGTGGAGGGAATCAGAATATTGAGCATCGTCTCTCCCTCTCCCTGACGGAACGGTTCGTCGGTGGAGCAGGCTGCCGGCAATAACAGCGTAAAGAGTGTGAGAGTCAGGTATAATAGTTTCCGTGTCATGGAAGATAATTGTGTCGGATTAGTTGATTTCGATTTCAGTCGTGCCACGGTGGTATTCCCAATTCGTGTCGACTGTGATCTTGAGATCGATGTCCTCTTTGTTCGTTTCCGGTATGTCGGTATTGCCCGCGGGGTGGGGCAGGGCGGTAACTTTTCCGATGGAAAGCTCGTAGTTATGGTTTCTGACCACGCCATATTCCATCTCCGATACCACTCCGTCGTCGGCTACCGGCGCCGGTGTCTGGCCGGCATAGCCGCCGTGGCGGATAGCCTTCCGATAGCTCACGGCATAGCCGCCGAGTGTCTCGCTCCAGGTGATCGATCGCCAGTTGCTCCCCGTAGGCGCCACGGCCCGATACATCGGCATTGACTGGAATCTTCCGTCGTCATAATAGTAGAGCGTCGGGTGTGCGCCGTTCACGGTCTTGCTCCCGTCGAGATATGCTATGAGTTCTTCGTCGCAAACCCCTTCGACTCCCTTGAGGATGCCGGTGAAGATAAAGCCGGTTGCCGTCTGGTAGGAGACTCTGTCGACAGCGGGCACATTCTCCGGAAGATAGCAGAGTTGGATGAAGCCGTTGTTTGCCGGTTTTGACGTGGGGAGCGTTATCATGCTCGCCGGGTATCGCGACTGTGTCGGAGGACACGTCACGATCGTGTTGGCCGGGGTGACGGCCTGATAGGTCGGCACGAAATAGGAGGAGGAGTTCAGGTTGATGGGTTGGCATCTCTTGAACTGCACTTTCAACGCTCCGGAATGGTTCTCGATCACATATTCGTTCACTCCCGTATCTGCCGGAGAGTCATCTCGGAAGTCAACACGTGCAAGTCCGCGCGTCATCGTAAACGATTGCCGGGTTGCCCCTTCTCCGCCTGCATGATAGGGATTCTCGCGACTGTAGTCAGTATCCTCAAGCTCTATCACTATAGGCTCTACACATCCCATCGGCATCGTGTGGGCTGTCTCGAACGAGGCTGCGGCCCAGTTTGACCACGTTGAGGAGGGATGCGAGAAGGTCAGCGTTGCGATTTGAACGCCCGTCTGGCTGTATCGCGAATCTATGATGCTCTGCTGGTCGGCTGCCGGTATGTTTGCTGCTAAGTACAGGTCATATTCCTTTCCCACTTCAAGGTCACCGGAGACGGCAAGCATTATTTTCGTGGTCGTCCCTTCGTATGTGATATCAGCGTCGGTCACTCCCTCCGCCGGCATTTTGAAGGGTCGGCCGTATGCGATCACATTCCTTTTCCCTTTCTCCGTGATATATCCGATCGCCGAGGTCACGCGTGAATCCCAATCGGGAACATTGCCGTCGGCGCGTGTGCCAACGGATGCGTTCCTGACGGTTACCGTCATCCATATCTCGCGGCCATTGTCGGGCGTCGGGTTCACTATACTGTTGTCGCTCTCACATCCGACGAGAAGCGTTGTCGCTAACGCCATTCCGATTGGCCTTATGATTGTTTTGTAGTTCATGGCTCAGTTTCTTATGGCGTTAGAGTATGGTTCCTTCGTTGGCTAAGTTGAGAATCCAACCGTTAATCTTGAATTGCAACCCGGCGAGTTTCTCCGTTTCCGGGTCGAGCGTGAACGAGATCGTCCATTGCGCCTGGCGGTCGAGATATTCCTGGAGCGTCACTCCGCTGAGTTCGTTCCCCATGATTTTCTCGAAATATTTCACGAGATCGATTTTTGCGACTTGCTCCCCGGTGGCTGCGCGGGTCACGAGAAGCGTGGCCGTCATATCCTCTTCAAGGCGGCCGATGGTCATTTCCGCCCACGCCGTCGGAACATTCGCTCCGTCGATGGTCATCCCCTGCGGGTCGGTTCCCGTATCGTGGGGACGGTAAACGGTATGTTCGCCGGAGGCAACGACCTTGTTCGCATGGTCTGTCGCGGCGTTGTCGGCCGTGATGGTGTAATTGAAGGTGGAAGGTGAAATCGCGCTTCCGTCGGAATAGGCGAGTTCCGCCTTTATCAGATTCGTGTTGCGGATGAAATCAAGAATCACCTTCGTGTGGCCCTCGGGGGTCGCGATGACTGTGAAATCCTCCATCGCATGATGCTGCGCATGAAGTCGCTTCGAGCTCTCTCCGCCGCGTGTGCCTCGTATGTAGGTCTCCAGCTCAGAGTAATGATGACTTGTCAGGAAATCCTGATTGAAAACGAAGTCAGCTTCCGGGCAGTCCATACCTCCGAAACTGATTGCGTGATAATCCCCCTCTTCAAGTTCAAGGGAGAGTTTCCCGTCAGTATCAAAATTATATCTGTCGACAAAATTTCCTTCGCTGTCATAAAGGAAAAGCACAGGGCAATGCACGTCAGCGGAGAATCGATCCTCGCCGGTCATATTGTGTGTGAACTGCAGCACGAAGTCCGCACCCTGAGGACAGGGATTGAGATCTTCGTAGACCGCATCGCACGATGTCATGGCGGCCGCGAGCGCAAGTGATGGTAGTATTATGGATTTGAGTTTCATAGGTATGAAATCAATTTCTGTAGGTTTTGGTTCTGCAGGGAGGTTTCACCCTCCCTGCAGAGAGGTTTCTGTCGGCCCTCAGGCCGCATTTCTCATTTTAGAGGACAATGTCTTCGTTGGCGGTGTTGCTGATCCAGGGAGCAACCTGAATGTTGAGGTCGATCCAGAGCATGGAGTCCTCAACTTCGTCATGAGGAACGTCAGTGCCGGTGAAGCCGATCTTTTTGATCTTGTCTACAGAGATGCTGTAGCAAGTGTTGCGCATCATCTTCACGTTCTCAAGCGTACGGGTGTCTTTGCTGTCATTTCCATCGTTACGGAGAACAACCGAGTAGTAGCAATAGAAGGGGGCAGTGCCACTGCTTCTTGTGAATCTCGTGGCTGCCTGGGCAAGAGTTTGTGCAGTCAGAGTTGTGGAAGCCTGAGTCTCAGCAATCCAAGCCTGTTCAGTCTCGGGATAGTTATCATAGAGGTCCTGCAGAGTGCCCGCTTTGAACTGATCGAAGGTTCCGAGGTAGTAGCCATTGTGCGTAAATACTTCAGTGGCGTTGCCCATAGTGGGGTGAGAGAACGTGCAACGGATTGCTGCGTAAGAGGCATTCTTGAAGCCGATGTCATACTTACCGTCTGCGTAGAAGCTGGATGCAAGAGTATGAGGGTGTGCGTATGTGGTGCTCTTTGCAGTGGAAGATGTCGGAAGCACGAGGTCATATACATGAGTGTAGTCCGAAGGCGTCAGCTCTGAGTTGCCGTTGTTGAACTGAAGCTTGGGAGAACATGTATGAGCACGATTGGGAGTTGCATCACCATTCTGGAGGAACCAGTAAGCATTGGTCTCATGCGTGTTGATGGCTACACCCTGCATCGTGATAGTCATGTTGTCGATATCTTCTGCAGTGTAAACACCGTCAGTCTTGCCGTCGCCGAACTTGAGGTCGAAACGGGTTGCAAGACGGTCGAGAGTCACAACAGCCTGGTTGTTGGCGCCGCCGCCGTTGATCACCCATGCATTCTGTTTTGTCGTACCATCCTTGCCGACACCTGCGGGGGAGAGGAATGCTGTGGTCTCAGTGTTGTTCGACATACAGAAGTCGCCTGCTTTCCAAGTGTCCTCACCATCATCTGTCGTACGGCCGGTTACATACATTCCTTCATTAGCGAATGCGCTCATGCGGGAAGTATTGGCATAAACCTTAAGCATCACTTTTTTGCCGAGCTCTGTGTTGCCTTCATCCTGATGGGAAACGAATTTTGCGAGGTCATCGAACACGTAAGAGGTTACATTGAAGTAAGCGTAGCCGTTTTCAATGTTCTCGGTGTAGAGACGACGGAGGGTCGTGTAGTTGTTACCCTGTTTGTCAACGATGTAGAGCGTGATGTCGTTGATCTCGGAGTCGTCATCTTTGGATGCTACCGCCTCATCGGCACGAGTTGCGGGAGTGGTGATTCGCATTGCGATGAAGGAATGTCCATCCCCTTCTTCGGTGCTGCCATTGAAATCAGGTGCGTCGCTGGAACATGATGCCAGCATCGCGAGGGCTGCGAAGCCCGCTGCAAACTGAAATTTTTTCATGTTTGATTTTGAGTGGTTAGTGGAACTCCACCCTCTTGCGAGGGCTTCATCCCTGTTAATAATTATGGTTTTTGTTTTGTTAAAAATTTTGTTATTTTTCTTTTTGGTAAGTCGTTATCGCAGATGACTTTCTACTACGTCCTGAGCCTCTTTCGCTCCCTCGATTCCGGCTGCTGATGCCTTCTTCAGATAGGGGAGGGCTTCGGCATTCTCTCCTTTGTAGTGGAGAAGAACGCCTCGTGCATAGTCTGCCACGGGTGATGTGCCGCCGCGGTTCAGCAGTTTCTCTGCCCGGGCGAGGTCTTTATTCTCAAGGGCGAGGAACGCTCCGTAAAGCTGAGCCACTTGATTGTCAGGGAAGAGGTCGGCCGCCTTGTCCATCGTGGAAATCCTTTCCGTCGACCCTTCGTCGTAGCTGCGTGCCAGAAGAATCACCTCCTCTGCCGAGAGCTTGTCGGGAGCTGTCTCGATCAAAACCGCTATGGTCTTCGGATCGGTAAAGGTTTTTACCACATAGTCGATCCGATAGTCGGTGCGTCGCAGTGTCGGATATGCCTGTGCAAGCAATGTCGCGTATTCCGTGGGATATTTCGCTTTCATCTGTGCATCCTTGGCATCGGGCTGCAGGTTGGAGTCGATTATCTCCAGCAGGCCCTGACGGTTGGGTAGATTCGATGCTGTCACCCATTCCTTGAGCCCTGTCCAGTCTTCGGCTGTGGAGGCTGTATGGAGCTTCGTTCCGAATCCGTAGTTCTTATCAACGTAATTCTTGAGTGAATTCGTACGTCCCTCTGCCAGCCGGCGGTTGTTCTCGTAGCTGCCTTCGGGAGATGCATAACCGTGGATGAGCACGGTCTCCACTGACAGATCCTTGTCTGAACGAACGGAGTCGATCGTGGCCATGATGGCTTTTAGCTCGCGAGGGTTCGTCTTGTAATCGGGGAGAAGTGTCGTGGAGTTAACCTTGAAGTTGACGTAGGCCTTCTTGGAGAGCGACCGGGTCTTTACGATCTCGTCGACTTTTTGTTCCATGGCCGTCAACTGTGCCGACGGTATGATGAGGTCGAACATCTTGGGCGTGAAGTCCATTGCCAGCATATCGGGCAGTGAACCGGCTCCCTCCTCTTTGCATCGGCAGCCGATTGTTTCGGCGCGGAAGGTCAGCACCGACTGTTTCATTTCGGGACGCCACGCGAGTTTGGCCGTGCGCGTCAGGGCTTCTCCTTTTGCCCTGACGATGTCCGTTCCGACGGGGAGATTATGGTTGCGCTGATGGGCGAGATAGGCCGAGCGTCCGGCAAGGATCACCGGCTGCAGCTCGATGGAGTCGCCGCCAAACCTGACCACCGGAGTCAGTATCACTTCCGTGTTGGTCGGCACGCTCATCGCGGGGAGGTCAACAGTATAGCTGACGTATAGCGCTTGTTCCTCGTTGTCGCTGCGGGCCATGTCCATGGCGGAAATCACAGGACGGATGTCGGCTGCAGTGGCCGTCGCCGACAGGAGGAGAAGAAATGCGGTTGCTTTGATTGCTTGCTTTTTCATGTCGTGTGGCCCTGTTTAGAAGTTATAGACGAGGTTTACGGCGAGTTTCGTCGGCCCGACATAATTGTGGACGGCGTTGCTCTTTTGCTTCTTGCCGCATTCGGCACAGGGATAACTGTCGTAACGCGAATAGGCCCATCCGAGACCGACCTCGAACTCCATGCCCCAGTGCGCCGAGAAGGCCACGGAATATCCGTAGGCGATGCCGGCTCCGGCAAACCAGCCTTGACAACGCTGGTCTTTGAGCGTGCGGAAATCTGTCCCTAAAAATTTGAAGCCGTCGCAACCGAGGTTGCCGATGTTGTACTGTCCGCCGTGTAGCTGAAGAGCCATGAAATGGCCGATTGAACGATGGCAAAACCAGTAACGGAGCTCCGGCTGGGCAAACCAGTGGCGCCAGCGCTTGTCGTCGATATTCCAGAAATTAACGTCGCCGTTGATGTCGATGCTCCACTGTTGTCCTACACCAAACTCGAATCCGAGGTTGACGGATGCTGTCGCATCGTAGAGCAGGTTGGTCTTTACCGCGATGTCGGCCGCCGTTGCGTCGGCGCTCCATGACGCGGCTGCAAGGGCCAGCCCCGTTATTGCCTTCTTGTAGAGTTTCATTCTCTCAGGTATGATTTGTAAGGTTTTCCGCGGCTTGCTCAGCCGCTTCCTTGGTGTTGCTCTTTCGGTAAGTCTGCGTTGAATTTAAGGCTTACTTTTCAGGTCAAGTTAGTTCGTTCAGGGTAATTGGTAGGGCCTAAACGTTTTGCAAAGATAGAGCAAATTCCCGCTATTCGTCTGTTAAAAAAAGTTAAATTATATTATTTGTAGCTTATTCTCAAAGAAATGCACATTATTGCACCAGTTTGCGTTTGGTTCAGTTGATTTGTCGCCAATAGGGGGAGCTTTCCGGCTCAAAAACTCCTGACTGCAGTCGGCGGTAGATTTCCACGCATGCCGTGGCGTCGAGCGCTGCATATTCCTGCTGATGGATGGTGAGCGTGTCGGCTTCCCAGTTTGTGAGTCGTTGTCCTTTTGATATTCTCTGGCCGAAGAGTATGGAATGAATGCGCGTCAGGCTGTTGTCGGCTATCTTGAATTGTTTGACATAGTCCTGGAGCTCGATGAATCCGGCCGGCTCTAATTGATAGAGCTTGTGTAGGTTGCGGAAATCATCGTGGGTCGACAGTCCTATCTTGATTATGGAGGGGTCTTCAAGTATCTCCCGGATCGGGTCGGGCATCCCTATCTTGTTGAGGCGGATGAGGAAGCATCTGTTGCCGGCGGATAGCTGAAGCAATGCGACATTGAACAGCTGTCCGCGCTTGAAACTCGGGCGCGTCTCTGTGTCGAATCCTATCATCTCGGCTCTGCGGAGCACTGTGACGGCCTCGGCGACTTGCTCGGGATGGTCTACGAGCGTGATTTCTCCCCGGAAGGGGGCGGCCGGAAGTGCGGCCATATCCTCTTTGGGGATGGAAACTCCGAAGATGGGTTCAACAGGAATTGTCTCCTGTTCTTTTATTTGTTCTTCGGTAACTGCCGGCGCCTCCGGACTCTCCGCTTTCTGCTTTACGTTTTTCTTTCTTGTCCTTGCCATGTCAGTCCATTTCAAGGTAAAGTGCGTTCGGGAAAAGTCGGGCGGTCTGTCGGCGGAGATATTCGCGCGTATCCTTGCTGATCACGGTGTCACTGTCGTAGTAGGGGTTGTAGACCACGGCGAAAAGTTTTATTCCGGCGGAGCGCATTGCTTCTAGCGAGAGCAGCGTGTGGCTGACGGAGCCGAGACGCCCGTTTGTGACGAGCACGGCGGGGAGCTCGCGGTCGCGTATGTAGTCGAGTGTGAAATATTCTTCAAATAGGGGCACCATCAGACCTCCGGCCCCTTCCACTATGACATTGTCGTAGGAGGAGAGCAGAACGCGTGTGGCTTCGTCGATGATTTCAAGCCGCAGAGGTTTGTCGTCGATTCGGGAGGCGAGCAACGGCGAGGCCGGATAGGTGAAAATTACGGGGGCCGTGATGCCGAGTCGGTCGGCGGCCACGGGCTCTATCTCCATCAGACGACGATGGACGGCGATATCTTCGCTGAAGTCGGTGTTGCCGGTCTGGATGAATTTCTGGGTAATGACGTTATGGCCGTCGGCAGCCATCTGCCGTGCGAGCCAGCCGGTGGCATAGCTTTTCCCGGCGTCGGTGTCGATGCCGGTCACAAACAGTGTCTCCGGCCAATTTATCTTTTGTTCCACGCTGCAAAGTTACAAAATCCGCGTGATATAAGGCTCCATCCACTAAAATTTTTAATACCCGAAATATCCACCGCCTTACATTAAGAAGTTTTAGTGGATGGAGTCTTAGTGGATGTAGCCTAAAAAAAGAGCTGCGAATTTCGCAGCTCTTCCTTCTGTTGGGGTCGTTATCCGCAGGCGAATCACCATGCGAACATCGGATATTCATTCATCATCTCGTTAACCTCGCGGCGAACGTCGGCAATCACCTGGGGATCATCAGCGTTGGAGAGTACGCGGTCGATATATTCTGCAATTGTCTCCATGAGGTCCTCTTTCGCTCCGCGGGTTGTGATGGCGGCCGTGCCGAAGCGGAGTCCGGAGGTGAGGAACGGACTGCGAGAGTCATAGGGCACCATGTTCTTGTTGGCCGTGATGTCGGCCTCAACGAGCACGCGCTCTGCTTTTTTGCCGCTCATGTCGGGGAACTTCGGACGAAGGTCGACGAGCATGCAGTGGTTGTCTGTGCCGTCGGAGATAATCTTATAGCCGCGGTTGATGAGTGCCTGAGCGAGGGCGTCGGCATTTTTCTTAACCTGCACGGCATATTCTTTCCATTCGGGCTGCAGGGCTTCGCCGAAGGCCACGGCTTTGGCCGCGATCACATGTTCAAGCGGGCCTCCCTGAACGCCGGGGAACACGGCGGAGTCAAGGAGCGCCGACATTTTCTTGATTTCTCCCTTGGGAGTGGTCTTTCCCCAGGGGTTGTCGAAATCTTTTCCCATCAGGATAAGACCGCCGCGCGGGCCGCGAAGGGTCTTGTGGGTGGTGGTCGTCACGATGTGGGCATGCTTGACGGGGTTATCAAGCAGTCCGGCGGCGATCAGTCCGGCGGGATGGGCCATGTCGACCATGAAGATGGCGCCGATTTCATCGGCGAGTTTGCGGATGCGCGCATAGTCCCATTCACGGCTGTAGGCGCTGGCGCCGGCTATGATGAGTTTCGGACGCTCGGCGCGTGCCTTCTCTTCCATCTCCTCGTAGTTCACGCGGCCGGTCTCTTTATCTACGGTGTAGCTGATCGGCTCGAACATGAGGCCGGAGAAGTTCACGGGGCTGCCGTGGGAGAGGTGGCCGCCGTGGCTGAGGTCCATGCCCATGAATTTGTCGCCGGGCTGCAGACAGGCCATGAACACGGCCATGTTTGCCTGCGCGCCGCTATGGGGCTGAACATTGGCCCATTCGGCGCCGAATAGCTTCTTCGCACGCTCGATGGCGAGGTTCTCGGCTTCGTCTACCACCTGACAGCCTCCGTAGTAACGCTTCGCGGGATAACCCTCGGCATATTTATTGGTAAGGCAGGAGCCCATTGCACGCATCACTTCGTCACTTACGAAATTCTCGCTGGCGATCAGCTCGATGCCACGACGCTGACGGAGGTGCTCCCGGTCGATGATGTCAAATACTTCGTTGTCTCTTTTCATGATAATAGATTTATGGTTTTGCTTTCGTTTTTACTTATCCGCCGAAGTTGTCGTAATGGATGCTCTCTTTCTCAACGCCGAGGTTGAAGAGCATGTTGTTGACGGCGTTCGACATGGGGCCGGGGCCGCACATGTAGTATTCCACATCCTCCGGGGCGTCGTGGTCCTTGAGATAGGTGTTGTACATCACGTCATGCACGAAGCCGGGCGTATACTTCACTCCTGCGGCGTCGGCTGCCGGATCCGGTCGGTCGAGGGCGAGGTGGAAGTGGAAGTTGGGGAATTCTTTCTCAAGGGCGAGGAAGTCGTCGAGATAGAAGACTTCGTTGAGGGCGCGAGCGCCGTAGAAATAGTGCATCTCCCGGTCGCGACAGTTGCGCGTGCGGGTCATCCACATTATCTGGGCGCGTAGAGGGGCCATGCCGGCGCCGCCGCCTACCCATATCATCTCCGCTTTCGAGTCGACGATCGGATGGAAGTCGCCGTAGGGGCCCGACATGAGCACTTTGTCGCCGGGCTTGAGCGAGAAGATGTAGCTCGACGCGATGCCCGGAGGAACATCCATGAACCCTACCTGGGGTTTCGGCTTGAACGGGGGAGTGGCGATGCGGACGGTCAGCATGAAGCGGTCGCCCTCCTCGGGATAGTTGGCCATCGAGTAGGCGCGCACGGTCTCTTCGTCGTTCTTGGCTTTGAGCGTGAAGAGTCCGAATTTCTCCCACGCGGGAAGGTATTCGTCGGTGATCAGCGCTTTGTCGATGTCCTTATCGTAGTCCATCTCGTATTTGGGGATGCGGATCTGGGCGTATGAGCCGGGAATGAAATTCATGTGTTCGCCGGCAGGGAGCTGCACGATGAACTCTTTGATGAACGTGGCGACGTTCTTGTTGGATATTACTTCACATTCCCATTCCTTGACGTCGAGGGCCGATTCGGAGACTTTCACCTCAAGGTCGTTCTTGACCTTGACCTGACAGCCGAGACGCCAGTGGTCTTTGATTTCTTTGCGGGAGAAATGGACAGCTTCTGTCGGCAGGATGTCGCCGCCGCCGGAAACGACCTGCACCTTGCACTGACCGCAACTTCCCTTTCCGCCACAGGCCGAGGAGAGATGGACTCCGTTATCGCCCAGCGTGGCGAGAAGTGTCTTGCCGGCCGGGGCGTGAATGAGCTTCTGGCCGTCGTTGATGCTGATCGCAACCTCTCCGGAGTTGACAAGGAAGTGCTTGGCGAGCAGCAGGATGATTGTCAGCGCAAGCACGATGGCGAGGAAGATGAGCGAGGCCACAGCCACGTTGCTCCACTGGATCGCGGCCGTGAGGCCGATATATGTCGTATTCAGTAACATTGCAGTTGGCTTAGAGTTTGATTCCCAGGAAGCTCATGAAGGCGATGCCCATGAGTCCGGTGATGATGAACGTGATTCCGATGCCGCGCAGCGGGGCCGGCACCTGACTGTAGGTGGCGAGGCGCTCGCGGATGGCCGCCAGACAGGTGATGGCCAACAGCCAGCCGATTCCCGATCCGACGCCGTAGACTGTCGCCGTCCAGGCATTGCTGAATTCTCTCTGCTGCATGAAGAGCACGGCTCCGAGTATCGCACAGTTGACGGCGATCAGCGGCAGGAAGATGCCCAGGGAGTTGTAGAGGCCCGGCGAATATTTCTCTATCACCATCTCCAGGATCTGCACAAGGGCGGCGATTACGGAGATGAACATAATTAATCCGAGAAACGAGAGATCGGCCGACGCATACTCCTCGCCAAGCCAGCTCAGTGCGCCAGGCTTCAGGATATACTCGTTGATCGTCCATGTCACGGGAAGAGCGATCAGCAGCACGAACGTCACTGCCACTCCCAGACCGAACGCTGTCTTTACATTCTTCGACACTGCCAGATAGGAACACATTCCCAGGAAGTAGGCGAAGATCATGTTGTCGATAAAGATCGACCGTATGAATAGATTCAGATTTTCCATCTTTTGGGTTGCTTGTCGTTACGCAATCAGTTTTCTTCCTGCAGGTCTTTGTTTTTGAATCTGTGGACCCAGATGATGCACGCCAC
>CAMWRW010000011.1 GCA_947176755.1 uncultured Porphyromonadaceae bacterium | reverse complement strand
GTTTCAGCCTTTTGTTTTTAACCAATTTCTGATGATTCTTATCCCCTCTTTATGGATATAATCTACGAAGACAACCATATCATTGTCATCAATAAGCGCGCCGGAGAAATTGTACAAGGCGATCGCACCGGTGACCGACCTCTCTCCGAATATGTAAAGGATTATATAAAAGAACGATATGCGAAACCGGGCAATGTGTTCTGTGGCGTTGTCCATCGTATCGACCGGCCGGTGTCGGGTCTTGTAATATTCGCTCGAACAAGCAAAGCTCTCGAACGCCTTAACAGGATGCTCCGCGATGGAGAAATCCACAAGACCTACTTTGCCCTCGTCGAGGGAAGAGTAGAAAAAGATGAAGATACACTTGAAAGTTATCTCATATCCGACGGCAGAATCAATAAAACGTTTGTCAGCAAACCCGGAAATCCGGACGCGAAACTTTCCCGGTTGACTTACCGGACCATTACCAGAGGCGACCGGTACACTCTATTGGAAATTAATCTCCTGACGGGCCGCAAACATCAGATCCGCGCTCAGCTTTCCTCAATCGGCCACCCGATCAAGGGGGATCTGAAATATGGAGCACGTAGAAGCAACCGTGACGGCGGGATATCCCTTCAAGCGCATCGCATTCATTTTATCCACCCCGTTTCAAAACAGGAAATCGACTTGACGGCTCCTCCCCTGCCCGATTTCATGCCGTTTCTCAACGAATAAGTTATAAGCGTCCCATGTCATCAATCGAATCAGGAGTCTCAACATCACATCGGAGTCTTCTGCAAAGACTTCTTGCGACTTTCAGAATCGCCTCCCCTCTTAAAAAGGAACTGGCTTTCCTCACCATCCCTATTTTCATCGAGACCCTTCTAATAATGTCGCTCGGAGCGATGGACACATTCATGCTCTCGAGATACAGCGATGCGGCAGTGGCGGCAGTCGGATTGGCCAACCAGATTGTCACTTTCTGCTTCATCGTCTTTGAGGTCATCAATCTTGGCACGTCCGTTCTCTGCAGCCAGTATCTCGGAGCCCGTCTTCACCGAAGGCTCGAACTTGTTGTCGGAGTGTCGCTGGCAATCAACTTCCTTTTCGGAATCATCATCAGCTCAATGCTCTATTTCTTTCCGACCCGCATTTTGTCGGCCATGGGTCTGGAGGGAGAGATGCTTCCCCTCGGAGTCAGCTACATGAGAATAGTCGGCGCGTTGGCCTTTGTGCAGGCGTTGGCAATGACTTTGTCGGCCGTGTTGCGGTCGACGAATAAGGCCTATTGGCCGATGCTTGTTGTGCTTGTGGTCAACATCCTCAACATATTCGGGAATTATGCTCTGATTTTCGGAAAGTTCGGAATGCCGGCATTAGGGGTGACAGGGGCTGCCATCACAACGGCTTCCTGCCGGACGCTGTCAATGATTGTGCTTTTCATTATTGTGTTCACTACTACGATCCACCGGTTTCCATGGACGATTTTCCGTCACTGGCCGAGAGAGGAATTCCGTTCGCTGATGAAGGTCGGCCTCCCCTCTGCCGGCGAGCAACTTTCTTACTCCTGCTCTCAGCTTGTGATTGCTTTCTTCATCACGTCGCTCGGGATGGAGGCGCTTGCCGTGAGGACCTACTGCGTTAACCTTATCATGTACTCCTATCTGTTCTGCATAGCCATCAGCCACGGTGGAGCAATCGTCGTTGGCCATTTGGTTGGAGCGTCAAAATGGAACGGAGCTTACATTCTGGGAAAATACGTGTGCAAGGTTGGTACAATCATCACATTTTCCTTCTCGATTTTGCTCGCAATCGCCGGACCGACCATCTTTCACTGGCTGTCGGATAATCCGGAAATCGTGGCACTCGGAATCGCAGTGTTGTGGATAGATGTTCCTCTGGAAATCGGCCGGCCGGTCAATATCGTGTTTGTAAATATTCTTCAAGGTTCGGGCGACGTGAATTTCCCTTTCTATGTGGCGGTCGTGTTCATGTGGTCAATAGCCGTCGGATTGGCATACGTTTTCGGGATTGTGTTGGGATATGGGATTCTTGGGATGTGGTGGATGTTCTGCCTCGATGAATGTGTTCGGGGAGCAGTCTTTATCTATCGTTGGCGTTCGAAACGTTGGATGCACCGTGCGTTCGTCCCCCATGCTGCCTGACCCGACACTTCTATTCTCATGCTATCCCCACGGGCGAATGCTATCACAGGCAGCTCTCTCTTTCTGAACTGCGGGTAGCAAAGAGTTCCTCGTCCGGAAAAGCGTTTCATTCCGTTTACGAAAATACCCCGTTTCCTGATTCATGGAAACGGGGTAATTCAATTATAAAGTGCGGTCAATAATTAACTCTGTGGCCGCTATACGATTCTGTCAAATAGCGAGGAAGCGACGAATTCTGTCAACAACGGCTTCTGGTGTATAACCAAACTTCTCTTCCAACACTTTTGCAGGAGCAGAAGCACCGAAGCGTTCGAGTCCCATTATCTCCCATTCGCCCTTCATGAGGGGGAAGAGAGCAGCCGGAAGGCCTGAGGTCAGTCCGAATATCTTAACGCCCGGGTTCATCACTTTCGCTTGATATTCCTCTGCCTGAGAGCGGAAAAGACCAATTGAAGGAACAGAAATGACTTTAGCCTTCACGCCCTCTTCAGCAAGCATTTCCGCAGCGCGGACAAGGAGAAGGACATCGCTGCCGTTGGCCACGAGCAGCACATCAGGATTCTCCACCTCGCGCACGACGTATCCTCCATGCATTGCCTTTGCGGCCTCCTCACGACGATTCTCGCCCGGGAGATCTTCGAGATCCTGACGCGACAGAATGAGGACAGTGGGAGAAGTCCGGTTATTCATAGCCAACTTATAGGCCGCGATAGTCTCAGCGGAATCCGCCGGACGAATCACCATCACAGAAGGATCGCCGTTGGCATTCTTCATCTGTTCGAGCAAACGAATCTGAGCTTCATGCTCGATGGGCTCGTGAGTCGGGCCATCCTCCCCTACACGGAAAGAGTCGTGTGAATAGATGAATTTCACGGGAAGCCCCATCAGGGCAGCCATGCGAATCGCAGGTTTCATGTAATCGGAGAAAACGAAGAAAGTTCCGCAAGCGGCAAACATTCCTCCATGAAGAACAATCCCGTTCATCAGGCAGGCCATCGTAAGCTCGGCGACACCTGCATGAAGGAAACCTCCGGAGAAGTCTCCTTTCACGATTGCCTTCGTAGCCTTTAGGAATCCGTCGGTCTTATCGGAGTTAGCGAGATCGGCCGATGACACAATCATATTTCCGATATGCTGACCGAGATAGCGCAACACTTCAGAGGATGCGGTTCGGCTGGCCATTCCGGGTTTCAGAGGCAGGGAGTCGAGATCAAGCTGAGGAAGTTTGAGCTCGATATAATCCCGGAGCTGAGCGGCCTTTTCAGGATTTGCCTGCGCCCATTTGTCATATTCTTCACGACGACGAGCCACAATTTCAGTCAACTCGCTGCGACGCTTTTCATAAAGTTCGGCCACTTCCGGACGGATAGCCCAGGGATTTGAAGGCTCGCCGCCATAATTGCGGATGGTAGCGTCAATATCGGCGCCGGCTTTCGAGAGCGGCTGACCGTGAGTGGAGACGGCCCCTTCCAGCGACGAACCGTCGACATGAATCACACCGCGCGCCATTACCGTGCGGCCGATAATCAGAGTCGGGCGTTCTTTTTCATCAATAGCCGTCTGCAATGCGTTTGCAATAGCCAACGGATCGCAGCCGTCGATTTCAAGGACATTCCAGTTCCATGCTCTATATTTGGCGGCCACATCTTCATCGGTGACTTCATCGACCCGGGTTGAGAGTTGGACATTATTTGCGTCATAGAACATAATGAGGTTGCTAAGGCCCAGCGTGCCGGCGATACGACCCGCACCCTGCGACACCTCTTCCTGGATTCCTCCGTCGGAGATGAAAGCATAAGTCTTATGCGACACGACTTCGCCGAAGCGAGCGGCGAAGAAGCGCTCTGCAATGGCGCAACCGACGGCCATGACATGTCCCTGGCCGAGCGGTCCGGATGAGTTCTCTATGCCACGCAGCACGTCGAGTTCGGGATGGCCGGGAGTGACACTTCCCCAGGTGCGGAATGCCTGCAGGTCGGTGATGCTGTATTTTCCTGCCAGCGCAAGGACGCTGTAAAGCATCGGCGACATGTGTCCGGGGTCAAGGAAAAAGCGATCGCGAGCGAACCAGTTCGGGTCGGCCGGATCATAAACGAGAAACTGTGAATAGAGCACGTTGATAAAATCAGCTGCTCCGAGGGAGCCTCCGGGATGACCGGATTTAGGTTTTTCCACCATCGCAGTGATAAACACTCGAAGATTATCGGCAGCTGAATTCATTGTGTTCAGGTCCATAGGAATGTTGATTTAGGTTAGTATCCGGTTGGCGGAGATCCGGTCAGGGATAACCGCCACATATTATTAAGCCGACGCCCTTTCCGCCACCGGGGCGGAAAGGGCGGGAAATCTGTCAGAGAGCATTTTCTATTTCGTTCGAGGTGTCTTCGCTGAGCTCATCAACGGGAATGTCGCGGTTGACATTCTTGGACCCTGAAATCGCATAGAAAAGGAGGTAACCCAACATGGCAATTACAAGCCAATACGAGGTCATGTAACCGGCTGAGTCCGCAATTGCGTTCTGGATGAGAGGCATCACACCGCCGCCGACAACCATCATCATGAAGATACCTGATGCCTGCGTCGTGTAGCGTCCTAATCCTTCGACTGCGAGGTTGAAAATCGAGCCCCACATCACGGAAGTGCAAAGTCCGACAAGCACGAGATAGAGAGCCGAGAGGGGAACGCGGGCCATATTAAAGCCATCCTCCACAGAATAAGAGGGCATCGAGATGCGAATCGAAGCGGGAGTAAAAATTGCGAGAAGCACAAGAAGTATCGCCACGGACGCAGCCACAGTCAACTGAACCTTGCTGCTGACCTTGCCGGAAATAACAGAAGAGGAAAGACGTCCGACGAGCATGAGGAGCCAGTAGACGGCGGCCACAGCTCCGGCAACAGCCGTTGCATTTTCCGTGATGCCGGAGACGGCGGAATCACTAAGATAGAAAATGAGGACACCGGGAGTGCCGACTTCAAGACCTACATAGAAGAAGATTCCAATTACACCGAGCACAGTGTGGCGGAAATTCCAGGCGCTATGTGAGGCCGCGTTTTTTTGGGTAGTGTTGCTTTTTTTATGTAGATGAGGTTCGGGGATGTGAACGAAAGAGATGATCACGAAAGCGACGATAAAGACGCCGATTGCAATCCAGAGAAGAGGAGCGACATCGCCCATCGAGGTGCGGTCGGTGATTGCGCCGATGAGCATTCCGACGAAAAGCGGGGTCAATGTGCCGGCAAGGGAGTTGAGAGAGCCGCCGAGCTGCATGAGCTGATTGCCCTTGTTGCCGCCTCCACCGAGATCGTTGAGCATCGGATTGACCACTGTGTTGAGCATACACACACAGAAACCGCCGATGAAAGCACCCAACAGATAGATCACGAAGTTAAGCATCACGGGCTGCCCCGAGATAGTAAACACGGAGGTGTCGGCTCCGAGAATGCCGGAAAGCCATTGGATGAATATTCCGACGGCACCGATGGCCATAGCCAAAAGGGCAGTTTTCTTATAACCGATTCGCGTCAGGAGAGTTCCGGCAGGAATGCCCATGATTAGATATGCGAAGAAGTTCATGAAGTTGCCGGCCATTCCGGCCCATTCATATTGACCTTTCCAAATAGTGCCCAAGGGCGCTGCAAGATTCGTCACAAACGAAATCATGGCATAGAGGAAGAACATCGCGATGATAGCCACGAGATTGCTTCGGCCCTCTGTCTTCAAGGTGTTTGTTTTATTCATAGGATCAAATTTAGATTATAAATTTCAATAGTTTCTCTCTCCAAATATGCGAGTACCTATCCTTACCATCGTCGACCCGTTTCTGACAGCGAGAGGCCAGTCATGGCTCATTCCCATCGACACAGTGTCGAAACCTCGGAGGCCCAGGGAGGAATCGGAGGCAATCTGATCAAAGACCCGGCGTATTTCAGCGAAATCGCTTGCGACCCGCTCCATATCATCCGTGTTTGAGGCCATACCCATCACTCCGCATATATGCGTATTGGTTAGTTTCTCGAAGCGATGCTCGCGGAAATATTCCAGCAGTTCTTCGGGCAAAAAACCGAATTTGGTTTCCTCGCGGGCCACATGGAGCTGCATCAAGACGCGGGTCACGACCCCGGCCTTGCGGGATTCCACATCGATGAGTTCAAGGAGACGCTCCGAATCAACGCTTTCTATGAGTGCGGTCCGGCCAATCAGGGCCCGGACCTTGTTGGTCTGCAGGTGGCCGATGAAATGCCATCTGATGTCTTGGGGACATTCCGGAATCTTTGCGAGGAGTTCCTGCACCCGGCTCTCACCGAAACATCTCTGTCCGGCGTCGTAGGCCTCCATCACGGCTTCAACCGGATGGAACTTGGAGACGGCCACGAGAGTAACTCCCGAAGGAATTTCCTTACGGAGTTGTTCTATCTCTTTGCCAATTCTATTTTCCATATCAGCAGGGATTTGGGCGTCCGTTAATCAGACCGTGATTATTCGGGAGCGTTGAGATTGGCGGTATAGACATCCATAATCAGAGTCTCGGAGACAGACTGAATTTCGAAGTCGGCCAATGTGCCCTCCATTCCCTTCTTGAAGTTTGCCACCGCACTGTCAAAGTCGAAAGCCTGGACTAGAATCTGCGAGACGGATTTTTTTTCCGTGCCGCTTTTTTCATCAAGGGTCACGAATGCGACTTTCACGAGATACCATCGATCGCCACCCTCGTTAAAGAAAATTTCGGAAATGCGAGTTTTCTTTTCGGAAGCTATCGAATATTCGCCGGAGATAAAAGGCTTCATTTCTTCAAGGATCCGGGCCTCGGCTTCGGTGAATGTGAGCGCGTCTACGAGATAAGGCTCGTTGACTTTCTTCACCATGCCGTTTTCCATCATCTTGTCATATCTTACCTTACATTCGAACCAGAGTGCCATACGCTTTTGATGTAACTTTTGTTTGACTGCAAAATTAATAAAATTGAAGTCTATACAAAAGTAACAAATGATATTTTTTAAAATCTTCTTAAAAATCTCGGACTATTTCAAAAATTTGTTAATTTTGCGATTGATGGATATAACCCTCTGTCGGAAGCGAGAAAAAGGAATGCTTCAGTTGGAAGCGCAAAGGACATAATAACTTTCTTAAACACATAAAGCTGAGCACTATGGAAAATCTTACTACGGTGGTCGACTGGTCGAGGCTTCAGTTTGCCTTGACAGCGATTTATCACTGGCTCTTCGTGCCCCTCACATTGGGTCTTTCGGTGCTTGTGGCCATCATGGAAACAATCTGGCTGCGCACTAAGAAAGAGAAGTGGCTTAAGGCCACTAAATTTTGGATGACCCTTTTTGGCATCAACTTTGCGATCGGGGTTGCCACAGGTCTCATCCTTGAGTTTGAATTCGGAACGAACTGGAGCAACTATTCCTGGTTTGTCGGAGACATCTTCGGAGCTCCGCTTGCAATAGAAGGGATTTTGGCCTTCTTCATGGAGGCGACTTTCATTGCGGTGATGTTCTTCGGATGGAAAAAAGTTTCACCGGGATTTCACCTTGCCTCCACATGGCTGACGGCAATCGGCGCATCAATTTCGGCTCTCTGGATTCTTGTGGCCAACGCATGGATGCAATATCCTGTCGGAATGGAATTCGATCCTGACCAGATGCGCAACGTAATGGAAAATTTCTGGGCACTTTTCTCCGGCATTGCTGTCAATAAGTTTTTCCACGCCGTGTTCAGCGGCTGGGCGTTGGCAGGCGTGTTCGTGATTGGAGTGAGCTGTTACTTCCTCTGGAAGAAACGCAACCGCGACTTCGCAATCCTGTCGATCCGTTCGGGCGCATGGTTCGGTCTGATCGGCTTGCTGCTGACGATGTACACAGGCGACGGATCTGCCGTTGAAGTGGCTCGCCACCAGCCGATGAAATTGGCTGCCATGGAAGGTCTCTATCACGGGAACGCTCCCCAGAGTCTTACGGCAGTAGGCATTCCGAATCCGGAGAAACGTTGGAACAACGACGAGCCGGAATATCTTTTTGACATTCAACTTCCCTACGGACTTTCAATCCTCGCTCGCCATAAACTGGACGCATTTGTTCCGGGTATCACAGATATTATCGAGGGTCGTGATGTCATTGACGGCGACACGGTCTATACGGTCAGCTACGCCGAACGAATCGAACGCGGCCGGGCGGCACAGAAAGCTCTCGCCGAATATGGAGCTGCGCGTCAGGCGGGCGACTCGGTGGCAATGAATACTGCTCTGACGGCCTTCCGGGCCGATTATCCCTACTTCGGATACGGCTATTTCAATGATGTAGAGGAGGCTATTCCACCGGTTGGAATTACGTTCGTCACTTTCCGTATAATGGTGATTCTTGGCAGCTACTTCATACTTTTCTATCTGCTTACGATACTGTTGACCTACAAACCCGACATCCTTGATCGCGCACGCTGGTTCCAGCTGCTTGCGATGGTGTCAGTGCCTCTTATGTGGGTATGCTCCGAATCTGGATGGGCTGTTGCCGAAATGGGTCGTCAGCCCTGGACAATCCAGGATCTTCTCCCCACTTGCGCGGCAATTTCCGATATTCCGGCGTCATCGGTTGTCGTAACGTTCTGGCTCTTCGCAGCCGTGTTCACCATCCTGCTCGTGGCTGAGGTCACGATTATGGTGAAATATGTCGAAAAGGAATCCCAAAAGAATTTAAATGCTTAAGGCCATGGAACTCGAATATCTTCAGAATTATTGGTGGCTCTTGGTTTCCGTACTTGGCGGAATCCTCGTCTTCCTGCTTTTCGTACAGGGAGGACAATCAATGATGTACACTCTCGGACGGACTCCGGAACGCAGGAATCTGATGCTTGCTGCAATGGGAAGCAAATGGGAATTGACTTTCACAACCCTCGTCACATTCGGAGGCGCAATGTTCGCATCATTCCCTCTTTTCTATTCCACGAGCTTCGGCGGAGCTTACTGGCTCTGGATTCTTATCCTGTTTAGTTTTGTGCTTCAAGCTGTCAGCTATGAATATCGCCGCAAAAAAGGGAATGTCTACGGCAGCAGCACCTACGACGCGTTCCTGTTCTTCAACGGCTGCTTTGGATGTATCCTTCTCGGTGTGGCCGTGTCGATGTTCTTCTTCGGAGGGGAATTCAGCGTCAACCGGACCAATATCCTTACAATCGGCGGAAATCCCGTGATTTCCCGCTGGGCTCCGACACATGGTTTCGAGGCAATCTTCAACGCCCGGAATCTTGTTCTCGGGGTTGCCGTTCTGTTTCTGGCCCGGATGCAGGCCTGCTTCTATCTTATCAACAAGATTGCGGGCAACGAGCAGTTGCGCAGCGAACTTCGCGCCAAGGCCTTCATCAACGGAGGTATCTTCGTGATCGCTTTCCTTACTTTCCTCACGCTCCTCTGCATGGCCACGGGTTATGATGTGGTAAGCGAAGGAGGACGCACGGTAAGCGTGTCGGAGGAACCTTACAAGTATTTCAATGCCATCACGGGAACATGGTGGATCGGCGCCACGATGCTCATAGGCGTGGTTATGGTGCTTTGGGGCTGGTTTATCGGATGCTTCCGTAAAGCCAACGGAGCGATCTGGCTCACAGGCTTCGGAACGTTCCTGACTGTAATCGCGCTTTTCTGGGCCGCAGGATACGGCAACACTGCATTCCTCCCCTCGATCACGGATCCGATGAGCTCGCTGACCATCCGCAACGCCTCTTCATCGAAGTTCACGTTGACCGTGATGAGCTGGGTGTCACTTCTTATTCCTTTCGTGCTGGCCTACATCTGGTATGTCTGGCACTCGATGGACAAGAAGAAGCTCACTTCCGAGGAAGCGGAGGCAGAGCATTAATCATTAATGGCGGCAGCAGGAGTTTATTCTTCCTCTGCCGCCAAACTACATTATGTCAGGAAATATGCAAGATAATAAAAAGAGCACTGGCAAAACCAATCCCTCGGCATCCCTTTCCCGCCTCTTTCTTTCCTTTTTCAAGATAGGGGCTTTCACATTCGGCGGAGGGTGGGCCATGATTTCGATTATCGAGAGAGAAATCGTTGACAAATATCATTGGATCGAGAAAGATGAATTTCTTGATCTGCTCGCTATCGCCCAATCGCTACCCGGCATTCTTGCTGTCAATATAGCCACATCGGTAGGCGATAAACTGCGGGGCACAAAGGGAAGTATAGTTGCCTCTCTGGGCACGATTCTCCCCTCATTTCTGATTATTCTTGCGATAGCGATTTTCCTCACTCCCGACATGATTAAGTCCAACCGCGTGATTTCCTCCATTTTCATGGGAATCCGTCCGGCGGTTGTGGCGCTCATTATCGCACCCGTGATAACATCGGCGAAAGCTGCGAAACTGACATGGAAGACTGTATGGATTCCTCTCCTCGTGGCTTTATTGATTTCGATTGATGCGGGCTTCATATCCAACCCCATTCTTTATATCGTCTTAGGCGGTGTCGGAGGTTGGCTGCTATGGTGGCTCCCCCGTCGGGCGGCTTCAAGAAAGGAGAAGTGAAACGATGAATATCTATCTCAAACTTATTTGGGCCTACATCAAAATAGGCATCTTCGGATTCGGGGGAGGATATGCGATGCTCTCCCTGGTAGAGAAATCGGTTGTTGATCCGGGATGGATTTCGGAACAGATGTTCACCGACATTGTGGCAATCTCCCAGATGACCCCGGGGCCGATCGGAATTAACTCGGCAACCTACATCGGGTATGTCGCCCCCGGAGAAGTCGATCCTACACTTGCGTCTCCACTGTTCGGCATCCTGGGTTCGATACTGGCCACGCTTGCCGTGACGGTGCCTTCTTTCCTGCTCGTGATCTACAGTTCCCACTTTATCCGACGTCATCAGGAAAGCGGGGCAATAAAGGCCGTGTTCGGGGGCTTGCGTCCTGTTGTGGTCGGACTTATCGCATCGGCGGCCATCATGCTCATGAATGCAGCCAATTTTAATCCGGAAGGTACAGACCGACAGCTTTGGCAAAGCATCGCAATATGCGTGGCGGCCTTCTGTCTTGTCTATTTTTCCTTCCCTTTCAAGGGGAAGAAAGTGAAGATTCACCCTATCGCAGTGATATGTCTCTCCGGGCTCGCAGGCTATCTGCTTTACGGGCTTTAACCATCAACATTCTACTTCTGATCCGGTCCCGCCGGGAATATGTCCCGCCGGGTCTAAATAAATGAATTCTTCGGAATGGATACACCTTTGACAGAAATCGACCGTCGATATAAAGAGGCGACAGACTTTCTTTTCGCCCAGCTGCCGATGTTCTCTCGCGTAGGAGCGGCAGCCTATAAACCGGGACTTGACCGCAGTATAGCATTAGCCGGATTTTTCGGGAACCCTCAGGAGAAATTCCGCTCAATCCATATTGCCGGCACGAATGGCAAGGGGAGCACATCGTCGTTGATTGCGGCTGTGCTTCAGAGCGCAGGCTATAAAACCGCCCTATACACAAGTCCGCATCTCGTTGATTTCCGCGAACGAATGCGCATCAACGGAAAAATGATTCCTAAAGAGAAAGTGATTGAATTCGTTGAACGTTGGAAGGCCTCAGATTATTCCGACCGTCCTTCTTTCTTCGAGTTGACGATGATGATGGCTTTCGACTGGTTCGCTGCCGAAAATGTGGATTATGCCGTGATAGAAGTCGGGATGGGGGGACGTCTGGACAGCACCAATATCATCACTCCCGAACTGAGCGTCATCACGAATATATCATTTGACCACACTCAGTTTCTTGGAGACACTCTCTCGAAAATTGCCGGGGAGAAGGCCGGAATAATGAAGCCTGGAGTCCCTGTTGTCGTAGGCGAGGCTGAAGGGGAAGTGGAGCAGGTGTTCAGACGCCGCTCTTCAGAAATTGGAGCTCCTCTTCGTGAAGCCTATAGGGAAATAGACAGCGAAGCTAACGAATCGCTCGGGTGCCCGCTTGCAGGTTCATATCAGCAAAAGAATATCAACACAGCGCGTGTGGCAATAGATGAAATGCGACGGTTGGGAATCAAGATTTCGGATGAAGATGTGGCAAGAGGCTTTCGGGATGTCGAGGAACTGACCGGCCTCCGGGGACGTTGGACAGTGATTCGCAAGCGTCCGTTGATGGTCTGCGACACAGGACATAATGAGGCGGGGCTTAAATACAATCTTACGCAACTCGAATTTCTGATTGAGAAAAACCGCTCGGAGCTGAAAGCGGATCAGGCCACTCGGCCGACAATCCGTTTTGTCATTGGATTTGTGGCTGATAAAGATGTGGCACACATTCTTCCAATGTTCCCTAAGGATGCGGTCTACTATATTACGCAGGCTGCCATTCCACGGGCGATGCCTGCGGAAGAACTGAGAGCATCGTGTGAATCTCTGGGTCTGCCAGCGCGATGTTACCTCTCGCCTGCGATGGCAGCGGAAGCTGCGCTTGCCGAGGCGAGTCCCGATGATATAATCTATATTGGAGGATCCACGTTTGTCGTGGCCGATTATCTTGCCGAAACCGGCAGGTAAGAAAGCAAATCCGCGGGAGTTTTACTTGCGGACACTTGGGGAGAGTTAAACTGACTGCAATCAAGAGTTAACTCAATGAATAAGGGCCTCTGCCGAGAATGGCGGAGGCCCTTATTCAGTTTGAGATAGAGTGTCTGCTTTGAGACGGGGTCACTCATCTTCCTTATCTTTGTTTCTGGCGTTTACTTTTGCCCTGTTCTTAGTAGAGGCCGAATTGATGTCGCTCTCCTCCCGGAGATCAATTTCTTTGTTAGCTTCGTCGAAGACCTTATATTCGAGGTAAGCAAGCGACTCGTCGGGGAGCACTTTGAAACCTCGGCCGAAGCGGCGACGCCATCTTCCGTAGATGGAGAACACACCCTTCTTGACATAAGCCTCCACATAGGGATGGATAAACATCGTGAATTTTTTGAGCTTCAGATTTTCCACGAGATAACCAATTTTCTCTTCGAGAGTATCCGTGAAAAGAATCGAAGCCTTCACCTCCCCTTTCCCATGACAAGAGGGGCATGACTCGCTGGTTGTGATGTCAAGGGCCGGGCGGACACGTTGACGCGTAATCTGCATGAGTCCGAATTTACTCAGGGGCAGAATATTATGACGTGCGCGGTCGTTGGCCATCACCTCCTTCATGTGGTCGAAAAGAGCTTGCCGGTGTTCGGCTTTTCCCATGTCGATAAAGTCCACCACAATAATCCCTCCCATATCCCGGAGGCGAAGCTGGCGGGCAATTTCATCGGCAGCGCGAAGATTGACATCGAGCGCGTTCGACTCTTGGTCCTGGCTTGCTTTGCTGCGGTTGCCGGAATTGACATCAATCACATGAAGTGCCTCGGTGCTCTCGATAATCAGATACGCCCCGCTCTTAAAAGAGACAGTTTTTCCGAAACTGCTCTTTATCTGACGAGTGATGTTGAAATGGTCGAAAATAGGAATATCCTTAGCATAAAGCTTCACGATATCCTTCGTTTCGGGAGCAATGAGGGAAACATAGTTCTGAATCTGCGCGAAAGTCTCCGCTTCGTTCACATATATGTTTTCGAAGTTAGGGGAGAAAATATCGCGGATCACACTAACCGTGCGGGAGTCCTCCTCGTAAATCAGGGAGGGAGCCTGACTGCGTTGCATTTTTGCAATCGAATCTTCCCAAGCTTTGACAAGCGTCCGGAGTTCGTTGTTGAGTTCGGCTACGCGTTTATTTTCAGCCGACGTACGGACAATTACGCTGAACCCCTTGGGTTTGATAGAGCCGATAATCTGACGGAGACGAATTTTTTCCTCCGCCGACTTTATCTTCTGGGAAATTGAAATGCGGTTGCCGAAAGGCATCAACACCATGAATCTACCGGTGAGGGAGATTTCCGTAGTAAGTCTCGGGCCCTTGGAGGAGATGGGCTCCTTAGCAATCTGAACAAGGAGTTGGTCGCCGGGTTGAATCACGTTCTGAATTGTGCCCTGCTTGGGAATATCGGGCAGTGGCGTAACCTTCGTGATGTCCGGGAGCTTACGTTTGTCTTTGAGCGCCAGATCAATGAACTCCTTGTAAGTGCTGAACTGCGGGCCGAGGTCCAGATAATGAAGAAAAGCATCCTTCTCGTAGCCGACGTCAACAAAAGCCGCATTAAGCCCCGGCATAATCTTCTTCACTTTAGCCAGATACAGGTCGCCGACAGCATAAGCAATGTTTCGGCTCTCCTTCTGGAGCGACACAAGCCGGGAATCTTCAAGGAGGGCAATTGAGACCTCCTCGCGGTTTACATCTACTACTAATTCGCTTTTCATGACTCTAAAAATAAGAAGTCCGCACGGGAGGATCATCTCTAATCGGCTCCCGGCGGAATATCGGACCGATGGGCGCGGAGCGCCCGCACCGATCTTATTTCTTCTTATGACGATTCTTTCTCAGTCTTTTTTTGCGCTTGTGCGTAGCCATTTTGTGGCCTTTTCTTTTCTTTCCGCTGGGCATAGTTGTAAAAATTATATTAGTTAATCAAATTTTTCTCCACGCTCCAACTCCGTTGAAACCGGAGTATTCACGCTGTCTCCATAAAGAGACCGGAGTTAATATCTTAATCAGAGATCACTCTCCTTTTACTTCGTCGAGAAATACGCGAGAGGGCTTGAAGGTCGGCACTTTGTGAGCCGGGATCTTAATAGTGGTGTTGCGGGAGATGTTACGCGCGGTTTTCTCCTTGCGCATCTTAACCACGAAACTGCCGAAACCACGGAGATAAACATTGTGACCGGCTGCCATGGAATCTTTTACAACTTCCATAAACTTTTCAACCGTGGTGAGCACTGCTTGCTTTTCCAGCCCCGTGCTGCGTGAAATTTCGTTGACGATATCTGCCTTTGTCATTGTTTTGGATAAGTTAAATGTAAATTGGTTAGAGTATTGCCTTGGTGGAGGCGAAAATCATCTGCAATTTCCAACAGATCAACTTATTAGCCAAGCTTTGCATCCGTTCGGTAATGATTCTCGCGCGTTTTGCGCTGCAAATATCGGAATTTTTTTTGGATTTAACATTATCCAAAGGGGAAAAAGTTTTGTAAATTACCATGTTTTGCCATTTTGGGAATGCTGCTCTCCTGCTTATACGGCAACTTACATATTCAATTTTTTATCCGCTAATATTCATTTTTAAATAGCCGGATGTTAGCCTAAACTGATTCTCCCGAATCATCAACAGTGACTCCGTCGAGCGCTCCGAGTCTCCCTTTCAGTTCATCAGCAATCGACATCGGGGCAAGCATACGGAGTGAACATAAATTGTCAAATTTCTTATCCAACAATTCAACGTCCGAACGCTTTACAATTTTCATCACTCCGTCAGCGGCGGCATAGCTGAAAGTCACCGTAAGCTCTCGCTTACGGACACACTCTACTCTTCCGGCTTCATCAAGAGCATCCGAAGCGGCCTGGCGATAGGCGGCGATAAGACCCGACGTTCCAAGTTTTATTCCTCCGAAATATCGGACCACTATAACGAGCACATCCGTTAGCTCCCGGCTATTTATCTGTCCAAGAATCGGTTTACCGGCTGTGCCGGAGGGTTCGCCGTTATCATTGAGCTGCCACTCTTTTCTCTCCGGCCCGAGCATATATGCCCAACAGACATGGCGGGCATCATGATATTCGTTCTGATAGCGTTTCACCATCTCTCTTGCCTCGTCGGCGCGTCGAACGGGAACGACGAAGGCAAGGAAACGGCTCATCTTTTCTACATATTTCGCCTCGGCCGGATGACCTACTGTAAAATATACCAAAGGCTCCTCCATCAGCCGAATACGTACTCCAGAGGATTATCGACAGGGGGATAAAGAAGCATTCCGGCAGCGACTTCAAGACTTTTGTCGCGGCCAAGTGTCTTCTCGACTATCGCCAAAGCCCAAACCATTGCGTTTGCAGGACCGTTTCCAAGGACGAACGGGCCGTCAGACACGACAGGACTGTCAACATAAGTTGCGCCGACGAGTTTTTCTTCGAATCCGGGATAACAGGTTGCCTTATATCCTTTCAGGAGACCTTGCTGACCGAGAACGACAGCGGGGGCCGCACAGATGGCCGCAACACGCCCTTCACCGTTTTCAACCTGACTCTTAAGCAAGCCTTGCAACGGAGCGAAGTTATGGAGATTGTCAGCTCCGGGGAGTCCTCCGGGCAGAATAAGCCATGGAGCGTCGCGGAATAACGTGTTATCATATATCAGATCGGCATTTACAGTGATACCATGAGCGCCCGTGACCTGCAACGCATTCGTTATGGAAACTGTTTTCACCGGAATTCCAGCGCGGCGGAGAACATCAATTACGGTTATAGCCTCGATTTCTTCGAAACCGGCAGCCAAAAAAATGTAAGAATCTTTCATATCGCTTCTAATTATTGAATAATGCGCTAATTTACGAAACAAATCTCAAATTGCCAATTAAATTTAACGCAATTTGTCAATTTTTAGCTACAATTCCTTTATGGCATCTGCATGCGGCAGGCTCTTTCTGCGTTCCTTCCCTCCATGTCGACTCTCTCGCGACAGGATTTGCCCGCGTCCGTTGGATTATATAACTTTGCTCTCGAACTGAAAGCTATTCCGATATGAAAAGACACCGTATCCTCAGACACATAAAGAAATATCATTTGCTTTTAATACTTGTTTCTTTATTTGGAATTTTTGCAGGGAGTTGCCGGAAATCAAATGATTATATAAGGATAGAAGGGGGCGTCTGGAACACACTCTGGCACGTCACCTACCGGGGTCCGCAATCTCTTGCCGACTCAATTCCGGCGACTCTCGCGAGTGTCGGAGGATCGCTGAACGTATTCGACTCGACTTCTGTTGTCAGTCGAGTAAACCGCGACGAGAAGGTTGAACTTGATTCACATTTTGTCCGTGTGCTCGAGATCTCAAAGATAATAAATAGAGAAACGGGCGGAGCGTTTGATCCAACACTTGGTCCTTTGATCCGTGCATGGGGATTCGGCCCGGGTCACAATGTAAGCCCGGACACGGCAAGAGTCGACTCCTTGCTCCGACTGGTCGGTATCGGGAAAACCGGAGTCAGCGGCAAATATCTTTCGAAGAGGGATTCTCGCATTGAGTTTAATTTCTCCGCCATAGCAAAAGGATATGGTTGCGATATGATAGCGGCTATGTTCGAACGCAATGGAGTTGAAGATTATCTTATTGAAATCGGCGGGGAAATCCGCTGCGGAGGGATAAGTCCGAAGGGAGGCGAATGGCGCATATCCGTCGATAAACCGGAATGGTCGATGACGTCGGCTAACCACGAGTCTCAAGAAATCATCTCAATTACAAACTGCGGAATCGCAACTTCGGGAAATTACCGTAATTTCATCAAGGACTCGGGGAGAACATTTGGTCACACGATCTCGGCGGTCAGCGGACGTCCGGTGGCTACGGATGTTATCTCGGCCACAGTGGTTGCCCCCACGGCGATGGAAGCCGATGGTTACGCCACGGCCTTTATGGCTATGGGAAGCGAAACCGGACTGGCCACAGCCCGCAGGCTAAATCTTCCGATTATGCTAATATTATCGGACTCAACAGTTGTGACCACTCCCCCATTCGACAAGCTCACCTCCCCTCGCGAGCAATATTAAAGTCAAGAAACAGAAATTATATAGATATGGGAAATATTACAGACTCAGAAATCAGCCGACGGCAAGAGCATGCCATTGAGCTTCGCGGCACGGGCTATAACTGCGCACAATGCGTGTTGATGACACTCTCCGACAAACTGGGAATAGATGAAGCGACAGCAGCCAAACTCACAGCAGCTTTCGGATCGGGGTTCGGAGCTTCGGGAGAAATATGCGGAGCCTTGTCAAGTCTGGGAGTGGCGGTCGGGCTGGCGCAGGATGATTCCGCTCCGACAGCAAAGATTCAGGCAATGAAAACCACGAAACAAATGGTCGATTCGTTTCGCGATGGAAATCAGGGACGAGTGAGATGCTGCGAACTAAAAGGAAAAAAGGATGCGCGCTCATGTCCCGACCTGATTCGCCAGGCGGTCGAGATATACTTAAAGAACGACTCAATCTGATTTAAGACTTCGCGTTCTGTCTATGACTCAAAAGAGTGAGGAGAGAGGAGAGTGGAGCGAGAAGAATGGAATTTTTGAGGGAGTTGGAGGGAAGAAAATTTGGATAAAGCGCAATTTTGCGTTAAATTTGCAGAGAAAGATACAGAGGCGCGGTCTGTCGCTGGATGCATTAAGCATAAAGAGGAAAGTCCGGGCAACAAAGAGCAGCGCATTTCTTAACGGGAAGCCGGCGGCGACGTCGGGGATAATGTGACAGAAAAGAACCGCCCGCTATTCGTAGCGGGTAAGGGTGAAAAGGCGGGGTAAGAGCCCACCGGGCGTCATGGCGACATGATGCGCCGCACATCCTGCGCGTTGCAAGGTCAAGTATACCGGCAATCAAGGGTTGCTCGCCCGTTGCCGGGGGGTAGACTGCTATAGCGCGCCGGGCAACCGGCCGCAAAGATAAATGACAGACACGTCTTTTTGAAGACGCACATAACCCGGCTTATAACGCCTCTGTTACTCATCACCGGAATCCCGCTTCCGCTCCCGCGAGGCGGGATTCTTTGATTTAATCTCCGGAATATGGCAAAAGCAGACAAACCGTCAAAGAGCAAGGCTTCATTCATATCGCGGCTCATCACGAAAATCATGAGCGCCGTGAATTACTGCATGTCGGGCGTATGGAACGATCCGAGGCGCACCGCCAAGGTGAAATCCATAAAGATTCTCAACCTGACAATCAATTCATTTTTTGACCGCGACCTTCAGATTCGCTCAATGGCGTTGACCTATTCAACGGTTCTTTCAATCGTGCCGGCTTTTGCCCTGCTTGTGGCAATCGGCAGAGGATTCGGGCTTCAGGACACCCTCCAATCGTCGATTTACGGTATGTTTCCTTCTCAGGCGAAGGTGATTTCCACGGCATTGACTTTCGTGGATTCTTATCTCACGGAGGCAACCCAAGGAGTATTTGTCGGGGTGGGAATTCTTGTGCTGCTATGGACAGTTATCTCCCTTCTGCAGTCGATAGAGGATTCCTTCAACAATATCTGGGGAATCCGGCAAGACCGGACGCTATTCCAGAAAATAGCCGATTATATCGCCATCTGTCTTGTCATTCCGGTGCTGATGATCTGTTCATCGGGTGTGTCCATTTTTATGAGCACGACCGTGCAGGAACATCTGAACCTCCCCTTCCTGACTCCGTTTGTTAATTTCGGCCTTGAACTCGCTCCGCTGATACTCGTCTGGGCTGCGTTCACGATGTCGTTCGCCTTCATCCCGAATGAGAAAGTCAACATCAAATATGCTGCGATTTCTGGATTAATTTGTGCGGTGGGATTTCAAATTCTCCAGCTTCTTTTCCTCAACGGACAGATTTATGTTTCGAAATACAATGCAATCTACGGCTCTTTCTCATTCCTGCCGTTGATGTTGATATGGCTTCAAATGTCATGGTTGCTTGTGCTTACAGGATGCGTGCTGACCTACTCCCTGCAGAATGTCTTGACCTTCAATTTCCTCGGAGACGGACAGTCGCTTTCCACCACAGCCCGCAGGAATCTGACACTCATCGTGATGACAGTCTGCACACGTCGCTTTCTCGATAGAAAACGTCCCCTGTCGACAGTTGGAATCTCCACTTCCTACAATCTTCCGATCCGAGCCGTCGGCCACATTGTCGAGACCCTGAAACAGGCCGGGCTTGTCTATGAAGTCGATCTGCAGGAAAATGAAAAGGGACTCGTGCCGGCTGTCGACATGACTGATTTCTCCGTTGCACGGCTATATAAAGTAACCGACTCGATGGGAAAATCGGAATTTATGCCCGGGATGAAGAACCTCTACGGAGAGATGCTCAAGGAACTTGATCCGGTTCAAGAAAAGGCTTACTCTCTATTCGCCGACATGAAAATCGCAGATATTCCTCTGCCGACCCCGACAGAAATCAAAGAGTTCATGCTTAGGGATTCCGCCGAGAAAACCGGGAAGTAAAGACCATTCGATCATTCCGAGCCAGGATTGACCCCGGATCCGAGACGATAAAATCCGCACATTCGATTAAAAAAATCGCAATGGCGGATTTTTTATATGTTATGCAACATATTTACCATGCAAAGAGTGATTATTCCGCAAATTTTGTTAGCAAATCAGAGGAAAAGTTTGTTATCTATAATAAACAAAATCACACATCATGAGTTATCTTAAGTTTGACAAGAACCTTATGATCAATCTGGAGCAATCCCTGCCGAAGGAGATGCTGCGGACGAACAAGTCGGGCGCCTACCATTGCACGACCATCGTCGGCTGCAACACGCGCAAGCAACATGGATTGCTCGTAATACCCATACCTGAGATGGATGACCAGGCCCATGTCCTTTTGTCGTCGCTCGATGAAAGTGTTATCCAGCATGGGGCGGCCTTCAATCTGGGTCTCCATCAGTATGGCGATCATACGTTCAGCCCCAATGGCCATAAGTATATCCGCGAATTTGATTGCGAGAGCATCCCGACGATCACCTATCGTGTCGGGGGAGTGATTCTTACAAAGGAGAAAGTGTTTATCTCCCATGAGAACCGCATTCTGATAAAGTATACCCTCGTTGACGCTCATTCCGACACGTTGCTCAGATTTCGTCCGTTCCTGGCGTTCCGCAATGCCAATGATCTCGTGATGGAAAACGACTCTATTAATAAGGAGATTGAACATGTGCCGAACGGAATCGCGACATGCCTTTATCCGGGTTATCCCCGGCTGTTCATGCAGTTTAACAAGCCTGTGAGCTGGGTTGACGACCCAAACTGGTATAAAGGAATCGAATACTATAAGGACCGTGACCGGGGCATACCGTACAAGGAGGACCTGTGGGTTCCGGGATGGTTCGAGCTGCCGATAAAGAAGGGAGAATCCGTGATTTTCTCAGCATCGACATTCGAAACTGACCCTGCGGGATTTGAAGAGACCTACCGCGAGGAACTTGCTACAAGGACACGCCGGACAAGTTTCTACAACTGTCTGAAAAATTCCGCCAAGCAATTCTATCTGAAGACAAAAGAGGGGATGTACATAATGGCGGGCTACCCATGGTATAACGTTCGTTCGCGCGATGAATTGATTGCCCTGCCGGGTTGCACACTTGCCATCGGGCATGAGGAGGATTATCATCTGATTATGGAGACATTCCTCAGAAGCCTGCGGCGCAACATCGCGACGGGAGCTCCCGACCGCATGATTCACGAGATTGACCTTCCCGACATTCCATTGTGGGCGATATGGGCCATCCAGCAGTATCGGCGCACTCACGGCACGACCAAATGCCGCGAACGATATGCCACGACAGTCCAGGAGCTTGTGGAGGATATTCGCCACAACCGAATCCGCAATCTTCTCGTCACTTCCGACGGTCTTTTGTCGACCGCGGGAGAAATGTCGCCCGTGACCTGGCTTTCAGCCTCCATTCAAGGACTCCCGATCATCCCGAGGTCAGGGAAGATATTGGAATTCAACGCGCTATGGTACAATGCACTTTGTTTCCTCATTCATTTGCTTGAAGACACGCCCGAGGAGGCTGGATATGTCGAAGAGCTGAAGGCTCTTGCAGAGAGAGTAAAAATTTCGTTCTGCGACACCTTCCTGAATGAATATGGGTATCTCTCTGATTATGTCAATGGGGATTATCACGACAAGGAGGTCCGTCCGAACATGGCGATTGCGATCGGATTGGACTATTCTCCCCTCGACCGCCGTCAGCGCAAACGCATACTTGATTTTTGCACACGCGAATTGCTGACACCAAAAGGATTGCGCTCGTTGTCGCCCAAGAGTCCGAACTATCATCCAATGTACGTCGGCGATCCGACCCAGCGAGAATATGCAGTCCATCAGGGACCGGCTCGACCCTGGTTGTTCGGATTTTATGCTGAGGCATATTTCAAGGTGTTCGGAGCGAGCGGTCTATCCTTTATCGAACGCATGCTCATTGGTTATGAGGATGAGATGTCGGAAGGATGTATCGGGTCGTTGTCTGAGATGTACGATGGCAATCCCCCCTACGCCGGACGAGGAGCTGTGAGCACGGCCAAGAATGTCGGAGAGATTCTTCGGACAATCCGACTGGTCAACGAGATGAGTAAACTTTTGGATGAAAAATAAAGGGAGAGCGACGACTATGAAAGCACTAATGTTCGGCTGGGAGTTTCCTCCCCATATCTTAGGAGGGCTCGGCACAGCGAGTTACGGTCTCACGAAGGGAATGCACAATAATGGGGATATGGAAATCACATTTGTCATTCCGAAGCCGTGGGGAGACGAGGAGAAGGGATTCGCCAACATTGTTGGCGCCAACTGCACGCCCGTGGCCTGGCGCAATGTCGATTACGAATATGTGAGGTCACGCATAGGGAAATATATGGATCCGGAACTTTACTTCCGACTTCGCGACCATATCTATGCAGATTTCAATTATATGAAATTAAATGATCTCGGTTGTATAGAATTTTCTGGACGTTATCCTGATAATATTCTGGAGGAGATCAACAATTACTCAATCGTTGCGGGAGTGATCGCACGGACAATTCCTTGCGATATTATCCATTCCCATGATTGGTTGACTTACCCGGCCGGTATTCATGCGAAGAATGTCACCGGCAAACCACTCGTGATTCACGTTCACGCCACGGACTTTGACCGCTCACGCGGCAATGTCAACCCGACCGTGTTCGCAATAGAGAAGGATGGAATGGAGAATGCCGACCATATCATCACCGTGTCAAACCTTACGCGCCGAACCGTAATCGAGAAATATGGTATAGACCCGTCGAAAGTGACGACCGTCCATAATGCCGTTATCCCCCTTGATGACGAACTGCTCAACCTTCCGCGCCACGACAAGAAGGAGAAAGTTATCACGTTTCTGGGACGAATCACGATGCAGAAAGGTCCTGAATATTTCGTCGAAGCTGCCGCCAAAGTGCTCCAGAAAAGCAAGAATGTCCGGTTTGTGATGGCAGGTAACGGAGATATGATGGACGCAATGATTAAATTGGTGGCAAAACGCGGAATCGCCGACAAATTCCATTTCCCCGGCTTCCTTCGTGGCAAGGAGGTCTACGAGATGCTGGCCGATTCGGATGTCTACGTGATGCCCTCCGTATCCGAGCCATTCGGCATTTCCCCGCTTGAGGCGATGGAGATGGGCGTTCCCTCGATCATATCAAAACAGAGCGGTTGCGCGGAAATCCTCGACAATGTCATCAAGACCGACTATTGGGACATCGACGCAATGGCCGATGCAATGCATGCCCTCGTCTCTTACCCGGCGCTTCACGATACCCTGCGCGACAAAGGAATTGAAGAAATTCATGGGATCACATGGGAGAAAGCCGGAAAGAAAGTGATCGATATTTACAAGGATGTAATAGGAAAGCAGGGCAATAATTAACAATTTCTCCAACCCGACAAAGAAAGAATCATTATGAAATCAGTTTGTTTCTATTTCAACATACATCAGCCATTCCGGCTCAACCGCTACCGTTTCTTCGATATCGGCAATAATCATTATTATTTCGATGATTTCTCCAACGATGAAATTATCACGCGACTGGCGGAGAATTCATATATCCCGATGATGGACACTCTTCTGGAAATGATTAAAGCCTCCGAAGGCAAATTCCGCTGCGCGATAAGCATCTCGGGCACGGCTATCGAACAGTTCCAGCAGTATGTGCCGGAGGTGATGGACCGTCTTCGCCAGCTGGCAGCCACAGGTCGCGTGGAATTTCTCTCAGGCACATATTCTCATTCTCTTGCTTCTCTTGAGGATGTCGAGGAGTTTATGCGCGAAGTAAAGTCTCATGACGACCTTATCGAGAGGGAATTCAATTTGAAAACCGGCACGTTTGCCAATACGGAGCTTATCTACGACGATGATATCGCCAATGTGATTGCGTCGATGGGTTTCAAGTCTTGTCTGACAGTCGGAGCAAAACATGTGCTCGGGTGGAAATCGCCTAACTATGTGTATAAGTCCATTTCTGCGCCCGACCTGAAACTGCTCCTTAACAACGATAAGTTGTCGACAGACATAGCTGAGAATTTCAATCGTCAGGACTGGGATGAATATCCCTTGACTGCCGACAAATATATGGACTGGATTGCGGCCCTCCCGGAGGGAGAAAAGGTGGTCAACCTCTTCCTGAGCATGGATGTGTTCGGTTCGTTCCTTCCGGCCTCTACCGGCATCTTCCATTTCCTCAAGGCTCTTCCACGGTTCGCGGAGGAACGCGGAATCGAATTCGCGATGCCATCGGAAGTCGTTGCTCACACCGAGGCTGTTGACTTTCTCTCCGTGCCTTACCCGATTTCAGACGTTGACGAGGCTCGCGACGTTTCGGCTTGGAAAGGCAACGAACTGCAGAATGAGGCGCTTGACAAGCTCTACAGCGTGGCCGAGCGTGTTGCCCTCTGTGACGACCGTCGATTGAAGAAAGATTGGCAATATCTCCAGAGTAGCGACCACTTCTATTACATGAGCACGAAGAATATGGCCGACGGGGCTTCACACGCATCTTTCAGTCCTTATGACAGTCCGTTCGCAGCCTTTACCAATTATATGAACGTGCTGGCAGACTTCCTCGTGCGCGTGCAGGAACAGTATCCTGAAAGTATCGATAATGAGGAACTCAACTCTCTGTTATTGACAATCCGCAACCAGGCATCCGAAATAAATTCTCTCAAGAAGGAATTAAAGAGCCTGCGGACCAACATCGCGGAGGCAGAAAAGGAACCTGCTTTGCCCGTTCCCGCACCGGAATCCACCCCGGAAAAGAAACTTCGAGGATGCAAATCTACGGAAACTATTAATGATGAGCAGCCCAAGAAAAGGCCCGGTCGTAAGCCGGCAGTGAATAAGGAACCCGATGAGAATAGGCCGAAGAAAAAACCGGGACGTAAGCCGAAAGCAAAAACTGTGTAAATTGATGTTTCAATAAAATCAAGAGAAGAGATTGTCGGAGTTTGTTCCGCAATCTCTTCTCTCTTTATTTGAAAGTTCGCGTTAAGTTCTCGGGGGAGGGATGATTCGGGTGTTTCCCTCCGGGCGACAATAGCGAGTTCTGTTATTGGCCTGCGATTCTATTGAGAGTGTAATTGACACTCTCTTCGCCGACGAAGGAGACAACCATCGCTTGAGACGTAAGCGACTTAAGACGGAGATCAACTTTCGCCCCCGTTTCAGAAGCCACTGTGTGAATCACATCGCCCTGGGGATACCATGAGATTTCCCATGAAGAATTTCCCGCGTAAGCCCGGCCGCGATTGCCGGATTCAAAAAGGAATCCCCACGCATCATCGGCCCAGACTTCATTGCCGTTCGAACCTGACACCTTTGCGCCATACATCCACATTCCGTAAAAACGCTGATAGATTTCAGGATGAGTGCCGTCGTCAGCTTCCACGCCGTCCAAATTTACGGAATGTTTGTTATCACCTCCGCAAGAGGTGACGACCATCATCAGCATCACACACGCAATGCTGAATGCAGCTTTAATTATTCTGTTAATTTTCATCTGTAAATTAATTATGCTTCATTGTTAAAATTGACAAACTTCGATATTCTCTGCCACACAGTATTTCGTAAGAAGTTCCGTGGCAAGGGCTATTGTGTCGTTCACGGGCATATCTTCTCCGAAAACATGGATTGTAACGACTATCCTCCGCGTGTCGAGAGAGGTTTTGGTTCGTTCATTGTCGCTTGTCGGAGAACCGATACCGCCGACAGCATCCCTTACAACAGGCAAGCCCTCGATATTCAATGGTCCACGTCCGACTCCTTCATAAAGCTCATGAGCCTTTCCTATACCGACTGTGAGTGTCTCCCCCTTAACTTTATCAGCGTCGAACACTCCGACGGAATATCCGCTCATCAACGACAAAAGATTTCCTGCGTCAACGATAGCTGAAACTTCATATAGACCCTGACCCTTAAAAAAGCGTCGCATCATCTGCTCATGGGATGGCCGATAACGGTTTGGATCCTTACCGGTTCTTTTATAAACTGCCCTTGTGGCGGCTATTCCGGGCCTTTTATTGATATCAGACATTTCCATTACGGAAACGATATTCTCCCCCCATTTGCAGATAAGTTCAGAAAGCTCAGCCGGAGTATCGGAATTTTTGACATCAGCCTCTATGAGAATCACTCTGTATTCCGGAGCTGCAGCCTTTATTTCCGGTGATATTTGAATTTTATGTTCCATATTATTCAAACGATGTTTAGTCCCGTTCATTATAAAAATAATGCATAACAAGAGAAATCGGGAGGACGCCTGATGGCATCCTCCCGAAAAGGATAGTATAGTATGTTGAGATATTAATTCAACAAACGAGCGGCATCAAGGCAGTATTCGTAGATGTAAGGAACGAGTCCGAAGAATACGATGCCAAGCGTGCAGAGCACAAGCGCCACACGGTCACAACGATTACTTTCAAAACGCTCCACTTTAGCCTCACCCGGGTTGATCCAGATTGCTTTGACAACAAGCAGATAGTAATAGAGCGAAATGATAGTGTTGATCAAGGCCACAAGCACGAGCATGTATAGAGCCATGCTGTCGGATGCAGTCACAGATGTGAAGATGAGAATCTTGCTGAAGAATCCTGCAAAGGGAGGAATTCCGGCGAGCGAGAACATCGCGAGAGTCATCACAAACGACAAGCGCGGATTGCTCTTGTGCAGACCGTCGTAATCGTCCATGCTGACTTTGCCGGTTTTGTTCTCAATGCTTGAAATCACCGCGAAGGCTGCAAGATTGCTGACGATGTAAACGAAGATGTAGAACATCATCGAACCGAGACCAAGAGCTTGCTCGGTCATAACGCCGAGCATGATATAACCGGCCTGGGATACCGAACTGAAGGCCATAAAGCGCTTCATGTTCTTCTGTCGCATCGCAAAGAGGTTACCGACAGTGATTGTGGCTATGATTACGGCATACATCATCCATTCCCATACTTCACTGTAAAGAGAGCCGAAGACCTGGGCAAAGATAACGAAGAATGCAAATGCAGCCGCACCTTTTGAAATCACCGAGAGATAAGCCGTGATTGCCGTGGGAGCTCCTTGATAGACATCAGCCGTCCAGAGATGGAACGGAACGAGAGAAAGTTTGAAGCCGATACCGGCAATAACGAAGGCAACGGCAGCGATGAGAAGTCCGTTGATTTCCGTGCCTGCGATTGAGGCCGCAATGTCGTTGAAGTAAAGCGAGCCGCCCGAAAACGCATACACGAAAGAGAGACCCATCAGAAGAATAGCCGAAGAGAACACGGCTGTCAGAATATATTTGATGGCCGCCTCATGACTTTCATAGTGTTTCTTATTGAAAGCCACCATTGCTGCGAGAGGAAGCGATGCACACTCCAGACCGATGATAAAAAGGAGGAAATGACGCGCAGAAATCATAAGATACATTCCGAAGAGAGTTGCGAGGAGAAGTTCGTAAAATTCACCTCTGCGGAATTTCATGTCGTCGCTTTCGACCCATTCGGCTGCTTGAAGGAGCACGATGAAAGCGCCCACATTGAGGATCGCCTTCATGGCTTTGCAGGCTTGAGAATCAACATACATTCCGCCGAAAACTTCTTCGCCGGAACTCGGGATAAGCCATATTGCCACGGTCGCGAGGAGGAAGAGCACCGTAGTCATCGGAGTAAGGAAACGCTTCGCACTGCCGTCTTTCGTAAAGACGTCGGCACACAACACGATCACGAACAGGCCGAGAATTATCAGCTCGGGCAACATTGCCCCAAATTGTGAATAATCCATTTTGTTAAGTTGTCCGTTTTAAGATTAAATTGCCTGATTGAGTACATTCACGATTGGCTCGAAGCTCTGCTGGATCGTTTCATTAATCCAGTTGGGGAAGAAACCGATTCCTGCGAGACAGACAATCAGGGTCACAGTCGAGAACCGTTCCCACCATGAAGCATCCGTGAGCTGTCGGTGATGTTCGTCCACAACAGGACCGAGCACGAGTTTTCCGACAACACGCAAGATGTAGACAGCGGTGATCACGATAGAAGTAGTAGCGGCTATCACAAAGATGCGGTGGAAAAGATCAGCATCCTGGAACGCTCCGAAGAAGATTGTCATCTCGGCAACGAAACCGGAGAGTCCGGGGAGACCGAGCGAAGCGAAACCAGCAATCATATAGCACACGCCAAGGTAAGGCATTATCTGCATCAGGCCTCCCATCTGGCGGATATCGCGCGTATGCGTACGTCCGTAAATCATACCGATAAGAGCAAAGAAGAGGGCCGTCATCAGACCGTGGCTGAGCATCTGGAGAATCGCACCGGTCATCGCGGTCGTGTTCAGCATCAAGATTGCGAAAAGCACCATACCGCAGTGTGACACGGAGGAGTACGCGTTGATGTATTTGAGGTCGGTCTGAACACATGCCGAGAAAGCACCGTAGACAACACTGATACCGGTAAGGATGATGAAGATCCATGCGAGCTCATTGGCAGCCTGCGGGAGAAGGAAGATGGCGATTCGGAAACATCCATAGCCACCAAGCTTCATGAGCACGCCGGCATGAAGCATCGACACTGCAGTCGGGGCACATGCGTGACCGTCAGGACTCCACGTGTGGAAGGGGAACATTGCACCGAGGACGCCAAAGCCTACAAATGTAAAGCAGAAAAGAAGACGCTGCCAGCTCGGGTCGACTGCGGCATTGTGGGAAATCTCGAGGATGTTCCAGGTCAGCGTGCCACCTTCGGGAGCACTGTGCCAGTAAATTCCGAGAAGACCAAGCATCAAGAAGGCAGATCCTCCCATAAGCATCAAGGTCAGTTTCATTGCGGAATATTCCTTTCGGCCCGTGCCCCAAACACCGATGAGTAGATACATCGGGATGAGAGCAACCTCGTAGAACATGAACATCGTGAACATGTCGATCGAGATAAAGAAACCGAACACACCGGTTGAAAGGAGAGCGAACCAGAGGAAGAAGTTCTTGGGAAGCGGCGATATCTTCCAGCTGGCAAAAGTACCGGCGAAGACAATCACTGCAGAAAGAAGCAGCATGAGCACTGAGATGCCATCCACGCCAACCGCGAGATGGATATTAAGAGGTGCATACCAGATCCAGGAACCTGTAAAAAGCATTTCATCGGTGTTTCCGGCAGAACGCATTTCAAGGAATGCCACAACCAGATAGATGGCCATCGCAAGAAGCGCGGTCGAACCGGTGACCATCACGCCCCTTATCGCCTTCATGTTGTCATTGCCGCAAAGAGCGAGGCCTGCCATCATGATGACGGGGACGATTACAAACCAGATTAGGATATTCGAAAACATAATCTATTATTATTCGTCAGATAAGGGGTATTATAGAAGACAGATCCAAGTGATAGCACCCAGCAATAGAGCGCCGAGCAGATACCAGGCCACGTATGCTTGAACGTTTCCGCTTTGGAAGCTCTTGATCTTTACGGAACAGAAATTGGTGACAGCAGCGAGAGCATCCATCGTGCCGTCGATGATATGACGGTCGAACCATGCGATCGCGCGGCAAATTCCGCCGAAAATAATCTTGTGGGTAACGAACATATAGATCTCATCCCAGTAGAAGCGCTTGTGAGCAGCCATCCAAAGTCCGGGCATCGCCTGACGCATCTTCGAGGGGAGCGGATTCTTCTTGGCGTACATTACGGTTGCGAGAGCGATCGCAAGGACAGCCACCGTAATAGAAGTGCCGGCAACCCATCCTTCAAGATGGATATGGTAAGGTTCACCGTTGAAGGTCACGAATTCCCCGAAAGGAATGAATCCGGCGACACAGCTGACAGCCGCGAGAATAATTAGAGGAAGCGACATCTGCCAGGGGGCATCGTGAGGTTTGTGACCATCGTGCTTGTATTCCGGGTTCTCCTCCCACCAGAAGATAAGATAATAGATACGGAACATATAGAAGGCGGTCAAGCCGGCAACAATTGTCATCCACACTCCCCAGATAATATCGCGGTTATACATTGCCGTGAGCATTTCGTCCTTCGAGAAGAAACCGGAGAAGGGAGGAATACCCGCAATCGCGAGACATCCGATGAGGAACGTCCAGTGAGTGATAGGCATATACTTGCGGAGACCGCCCATCTTCGTGTAGTCGTTGGAGTGAACGGCATGAATCAAAGCGCCGGCTCCGAGGAAGAGGAGGGCCTTGAACATGGCGTGGGTAAAGAGATGGAACATTCCGGCCATATATCCGAGACCGCTATAGTGGACACCTTCGATCGGCTGGTCGTATGCACAACCGAGCGAAACCATCATGAAAGCAATCTGAGAAATCGTTGAGAATGCCAGCACACGCTTGATATCGATCTGAGCACAGGCCACGACTGCAGCATAGAAGGCCGTGATTGCACCAACAACTGTGATGAACGTCAGAGAATCGGGCACAATGCAATACATCGGGAAGAAGCGAGCCACAAGGTAAACACCGGCAACGACCATCGTAGCGGCATGAATAAGGGCCGACACCGGAGTCGGGCCTTCCATTGCATCCGGAAGCCAGATATGGAGCGGGAGCATCGCAGACTTACCCATACCGCCGACAAAGATGAGAATCATAGCCCATGTAAGAACTGATCCTCCCATGAATGTAGCGCCGAGAGTCGAAGCGAGCACATTCGTCGGATGAGAATTAAGCATGAGGAAGTTGAAGGCTGAAGCTCCACCAAGCGGACCGTCTGCAGGGGTCTGTGCTACATAATAAGAGAGCACAAGAATACCGATGAGCATGAAAAGGTCGGCAAAACGGGTAACGATGAAAGCCTTTTTCGAAGCCGACACTGCCGAGGGGAGTTTGTAGAAGAAGCCGATCAGCAAGAAAGAGGAGACACCGACGAGCTCCCAGAAGATATACATCTGGAAAATGTTGGTGGCAACGACAAGGCCGAGCATCGAGAAGGTAAACAGAGCCAAGAATGCGTAGTAACGCTGGAAACCCGGTTCGTGCTCCATGTAACCCCATGAATAGAGATGGACCATGAAGGAAATCGTCGAGATAACGACAAGCATCATGGCGCAAATCGGATCAAGAAGGAAGCCGATATTTACAACCAGACGGTCGGTGAAAGCGAGCCAGGTCACATCAAACACCTGATACTGCTGACGGACACCATCGATAATGAACAATGGATCTCCACTGAAGAAATAAGTGAAGGCCACCGTATAACAACATGCGAGAAGCGCACCGTTAGCCAGGATGCCGATAGAGCCGGCGAGCTTACGGGGCATCTTCACGCCTCCGATTCCCAAGATAAGGAACATCGCGAAGGGAATCGCAAGGATCAGAATAGGAAGTGTAATGTCCATATCTTAGAATTTCATTTTTTGAGCGGAGGTGATATCGGAATTTCCGACCGCACGATAAATGTTGATGATTATCGCGATAGCGATAGCCGTCTCAGCGGCAGCGATAGCGATAGCGAAAAGAGTGAACACCATTCCCTCCATCGAGCCGGGGAAAAGATAGCGGTTAAAGACCACAAAATTGAGGTCGGCCGCATTCAGCATAAGCTCAAGGGAAAGCAGAAGGGCGATCGTGTTCTTGCGGGTGATAAACCCGAAGACGCCGGCGCAAAACATAATTACGCTCGGCACGAGATACCATAACATTTCAAGATCCATAACTCTTATCTTTTACGGGCCACGACCACGCCGCCGATTATACATGAGAGAAGCAGGATGCTGACAGCCTCGAAGGGAAGGAGGTACTGGAATCGGTCAGTCCCGGTGAAGGCTTTACCGATATCATGCATCGTAATATCGTTTCCGGCTGCAATAGAAGCCGAAAGGCTTTCGCCTCCGATCAGGGGCATAAAGAAGAGAGCGAGCAGGAGGAGCACACATGAGAGAACAGAAAGGGAGATCCCGACAGTTCGTCTGTGTTGCTCGAGCAATCCCGTCTTTTGATCAGGGCGATGCGTAAGCAGAATTGCGAAAACGAACAGCACCATGATGCCGCCCGCGTAAACCGCTATCTGCACGGCGCCAAGGAATTGATATCCGAGCTGGAAATAGAACACGGACACTCCAATGAGCACGAAGAGCAGATAGGTTGCGGCACGAAGAATCCTGCGGGATGTAACGGTGAGCACCGAGAAAATCACGATGCACAACGCCACAACGAAGTACAAAATTATGTTCGCAACTGAATCCATTATAAATTGTTGTTGTTAGATTGTCGAAAGAAGTTAAGACTGCGCGTCATTCTTGGGTTGATCGCCGGCAGGTTTATCGGCCTTCGGGGCTTCTGCCGGAGTTTCACCGGCCGCCTTGGCAGCCGCCGCAGCTTTAGCAGCCTTAATTGCCTCTGCTTTTTTGAGAGCCTCGGCCTTGATTTTGGCAAGTTCCTCGGGGCTCATCGCCGGCTTGGGAGCCGGAGCAGGAGCATCGGCAGGTTCGGGGCGATAATTGAGCTGTTTTACGAGCTTGCCACGTGTGAAGACAGCCTGCTCGAAATCGTTGGAGAACTCAAGCGCATCCTGCGGACAAGTCGTGACACAAAGCATGCAGAACGTGCAGCTGCCAAGGTCGTACATATACTTGTCGAGTTTGCGTTTCTTCTTGCCGTCAGGGAGCTCCACCATCTTGGTGTCGATCTTAATAGTTCCATTCGGGCAATTCATCTGGCAGATACCGCAGGCGATACATTTGTGGTGACCTTCGGCATCATATTTCAGGGTAAGCTCGGCTCTGAATCGGTCGGCGATCTGGAGGGTTGTTTTTCGGTTTTCGGGATACTGCTCTGTAATCTTGGGAGTCACGAGTTCCTTTCCGGTTACACCCATTCCGGTCAGGAGGCTTTTTACACCCTGCCCTACGGATTTGAAATATTCTGATATGTTAGCCATCAGTATAGAATTGGTTTCATGTAAAGGTTAGTCGCATCTTACCTTTCAGTCTGACCTCCGAGAATATCGAGAAGCTCAGTCGTGATGCTTTGCTGACGGAGCTTGTTATATTCAAGCTGAAGTTCTTCGAGGAGCTTCTTGGCATTATCGTTAGCGCTCTGCATTGCCATCACGCGCGCAGCCTGTTCCGAGGCGCGGTTCTCAATCGTGATTTCCTGCATCGACGAAAGGACAAACATCGGAAGGACCTCGTTGAAGATGCTGTTTGGATCAGGTTCGAAGATGTAAAGCTGATTGTCGGAGACAGCATCGCCGGCCTCGGCGGCTATGGCCTGCTCGCTTACGGGGAAAAGCTGTTCATCCTCCAGTTTCTGGCGCGACATGGAATAAAATTTCATATAGACCACATCTACCAGGTCGAGCTCGCGGGAAATGAACCGGTCGCGGAGCATTCCGGTGAATTCGTTCACTTTCTCCCCGGGCATTTTAGAATCAACTCCGTCAATTCTTACGACATTCAGCCGCTTGTCACCAAGCCTCAAGATAGCCTTAGCCATCTTTTGTCCGACAGGATATACATCTACAGCGATATCCTCGCCCCATTTTTGGCGAAGATGATCGAGACGGATAAGGAATCCTTTCAGGATATTTATATTATATGCTCCACAAAGACCATCGTCTGAACCAAAAACGACCAAAGCCGCACGTTTCACTTCGCGCTCCTCAATTAGAGGAGACGCGAAGTGTACGTCCGTGGCCAGAATATGGCCCATGATTTGCTTTATCTGGTCCTTGAATGGCTGGAGCCGGCGCAAGGAGGCCTCGTTCTGATGCACCTTGGCTGAAGAAATCATCTTCATCGCGCCGGTGATCTTCTCGGTCGACGCCACCGACCCGATTCTTGTCTTTAATTCTCTTAAAGTTGCCATTAGCGCATTCGTTGATAGATATCCCTACTAATTATTTATCGTTGCGGGCGATTCCGTCGGCAACTTCACGAGCCACCGCCGTCAACTTCTCCTCAACTTCAGGCGTGAGCTTCCCTTCGCGTAACACGGCGAGAACGTCATCCTTGTGGCTCAGGGTCAGCTGCTGGATAAGCTGAGTTTCAAATTCCTTCACCTTGTCGAGAGGCACATTCTCAAGAAGGCCGTTTACACCGCAATAAATCACTGCAACCTCATTTTCAACAGGCCAGGGATGATATTGAGGCTGAACGAGAATCTGCTGATTCTTGCGACCACGGTCGATCGTGGCTGCGGTAACGGGGTCAATATCCCCGCCGAATTTCGTAAACGACTCAAGCTCGCGGAACTGAGCCTGCGCGATTTTCAACGTACCGGCCACTTTCTTCATACACTTAATCTGAGCATTACCGCCGACACGCGATACGGAGATACCAACGTTGATTGCCGGGCGAATACCCTGGTTGAAGAGCGCGGTTTCAAGGAAGATCTGACCGTCGGTGATAGAAATCACATTGGTCGGAATATAAGCAGAGACGTCGCCGGCCTGCGTTTCGATGATAGGAAGGGCCGTAAGCGAACCGCCACCTTTCACGAGAGGCTTCATCACTTCCGGGAGGTCGTTCATCTTTTCAGCCACCTTCTGGTCGTCGATAATCTTTGCGGCACGCTCAAGAAGACGCGAATGCAGATAGAAGATATCACCCGGATAAGCCTCACGTCCGGAGGGACGCTTGAGGATAAGAGAGATCTCACGATAAGCGACAGCCTGCTTGGAAAGGTCATCATAAATGATAAGGGCATCGCGACCTGAATCGCGGAAGTATTCGCCGATTGCAACTCCAGCGAAAGGAGCCCAATAACGCATGGATGCAGAGTCGGAGGCGTTAGCCGCAACGACCACAGTATAATCCATAGCGCCAAATTTCTTAAGCGTATTTACAATGGCTGCAACAGAAGAGGCTTTCTGTCCGATGGCAACATAAATACAATAAACCGGCTTGCCATTATCGTAGTTTTCTTTTTGATTGATGATCGTGTCGATAGCAATCGCCGTTTTACCGACCTGACGGTCGCCGATGATAAGCTCACGCTGGCCACGACCGATAGGAATCATGGCATCGACAGCCTTAATACCGGTTTGAAGCGGCTGGGTCACAGGTTGGCGGAAGATAACACCGGGGGCCTTGCGTTCGAGAGGAAGATTGATACGGTTTCCTTCGATTGGGCCAAGACCGTCGATTGGTTCTCCGAGCATATTGATAACACGACCGAGCATGCCTTCGCCGACAGGAATAGAAGCAACCTCTCCCGTGCGACGGACAGACATATTCTCCGTGATGGAGTTAACCTTATCGAGAAGGACGACGCCGACATTGCTTTCTTCAAGGTTGAGAGCGACACCCTTAGCGCCATTCTCAAACTCAACGAGCTCGTTGCTTCGCACATTCTCAAGTCCGTAGACGTGAGCCACGCCGTCACCGACGGAAAGCACCGTGCCCACTTCTTCGAACTTAACTTTGGAATTGATGTTTTCGAGTTCTTGTTTTAAAACATCAGATATTTCACTGGGATTGAGCATTTCAATTGCTTCTTAAGAGGTTTTGACGTAATTGTTCGAGTTCACCGCTGACGGAGGCATCCATTCTAACTGAGTCGACATCAATGATGAAACCGCCAATAAGGTCAGGATCGACCGAGGTTTCATACTCGAATGTGGTGCCGGGAAAAGCCCTTTCCACCACTCCCCAGAGCTTCTGCATTTCCGCATCAGGGAGTTTGGCAGCCGTGGAAATTTTTACTTGGGAAATCTTATTTTCCTTACGGTAATAATCCCTGTAAGCAAGAGCGATGAGGTAAGCGAAATTCTCACGTTTATGGTCGAGAATCAGCTTAACGAAGCGTTTATAGGCATCGCCGGGTTTATTTCCGGCCGCAGCCAGCAGGAGCTTGCTCTTGTCTTCAGCAGAGACAAAAGGATTGGAGAGAACTTTCTCCAGTCCGGGATTCGCCTCGAAGGCGCCGACTACATTCTTAATCTCCTTGTAGACATCCGAATTGGAGTCGGTCTCCGCTGCGTATTTATACAATGCGCGAGCATAGCGCATGGGAATAAGTCCGGCAATCATCGCCTGTTAATTTTTCTCTATTTCGTCCAAAAGTTTGTTGACAAGTTCAGTCTGAGCCTTATCATCCTGCATGCGGGAGCGCACCATCTTCTCAGCGATATCGATTGAGAAACGACCAACCTCGGTACGGAACTGAAGTTCAGCCTCCTTACGAGCTTGCTCAATGGCAATCTTGGCGGCATCCATTTCCTTTTTGGCGGCTTCCTGAGCTTCGGCGCGAGCCTGCTCGATTATTTCAGATTTCATACGGGCTGTCTCGCGGAGCATTTCAGCCTGACGCGAGCGGGCCTCCTGAACATATTTCTCAGCTTCGGCGCGAGCGTTTTCCAACTGCTCGTGTGCCTGGCGTGCTTCCTCCACACCCCTGTCGATGGTGGCTGCCCGCTTGTCCATCATCTTGATGATTACGGGCCAACCCCATTTCGCAAGAACCAGGAACAATAGCAGAAAGGCTATGAACATCCAGAACACCAACCCGAAATCGGGAGTGAATAATTCCATCTGTCTTTTTCTTTGAGGTGATTGTTGAAAGCGGCCCCCTCTCCCGCGGGAGAGGAGACGGCTTGATGACTAAAGAGGCGGCAGCCTTACTTGATGAAGATCGCGAGTGCGGACACGATCACTGCGAAGAGCGCAACACCCTCGATAAGAGCGGCGATCACAATCATGTTGCTTCGGATGTCACCGGCTGCTTCCGGCTGACGTGCGATTGCCTCCATGGCGGAAGAACCAATCTTGCCGATACCGAAACCGGCACCGATTGCTGCGAGACTTGCACCGAGAGCGGCGCCAAATGCTGCGAGGGGCTGCAGATTAACTGCCTCAGCCAAAATAGTTGATAACATAGTAATGTTCGTTTAAGGTGTTATAGTTTGTTATTGTTTCTTTTTACTTAAAATCGACTGCGGCTGCCTCTTTTGAGAGGAGCACTTTCTCTTTGTTTAATTCCGATTCTGCCTCAGCATGAGATTCACCGTCGGCATGGACGTGAGCTTCATGTTCGTCATGACTCTCCTGAGCCGAAGCTATAAACAGTGTCGACAGGAGAGTGAACACGTATGCCTGAATAAAACTTACCAGGACATCAAGCAGAAGCATGAATATCGAGAAGAGGACAGACACGACCGTTGCGCCACCCATTACGGCAGGGCCGAACGCAGCGAGGATGAAAATCAGAAGTGTCAGTGTGATTACAATCATGTGACCACCCATCATGTTGGCAAACAGACGGACGCAAAGAGCGGCCGGTTTAGTGAAGATTCCAAACACTTCGATCAGCTGCATGATCGGAAGCGGACACTTAAGCCAGATAGGCACATCGGGCCAGAAGATTTCCTTCCAGTAGTGTTTTGTGCCAAGGACGTTAGTCACGATGAAAGTGCAGAGCGCAAGCACGAGAGTTATAGCGATATTACCTGTCAAGTTGGCACCACCGGGGAAAATCACGATAAGACCAACGAGGTTCATCGTCAGGATGAAGAAGAAGCACGTGAGCAGATAGGGAGCAAACTTCGCAGCCTTGTCGCCAAGAGTCGGCTTGATGTTGTCGTAATAGATGAACGACACGAGGAGTTCGAAGAAACCCATTCCTTTGCGGGGGGCCCGCAGATCGCGCTTCTTATAATAGTTCGCGAGGCCGAGAACCATCCATATCACAAGAAGGACAACTATGAAGAGAGCGGCCACATTCTTTGTTATGGAGATATCTAAAGGACGATACTCTGAATAATATTTCCCGGCAACACAAACATATCCGTCAATCACGGGGAACCCGTCGGCATCGCTTGCCGAACGTGCATCGGCGAGTTTCTTGTCAAGGTATGCCTGCTGCTCAGCCGAAAGTGGGAAGATTTCAACAATCTTATCTTTATGGCTGCTTATCTTAGCGATGACAAAATTATATTCCTTGCCGTCGCGTTTGATTGTCTTGACAACCGGCACGAGGTGGCGTTCAACCTTTCCGTCGGCACCGGTATGCTCCTCCAGTTCCGTCAGCTCTGAAGAGGAGAAACAGAACCATTTGTGATCTTTCGCCCGGAGGATAACAGGCAGGGGAAAACGCGCGTTATGGTTGAAAGGGACTTCCCAGCCATAGCCATCCCCGAGGTGCTCGAAGATGATTTCCTTCACGTCGAGACCCTTTTCAGCCTCCTCATGATTTTCAGCTCCGAGAACCCTGAAGGGAAAACAGAACAGAAACGCGAGAAGAAACGCGAAGAAAGATATTCTTTTCAATATCATCTTGAAAAAGTTCTAATTAATCGTCACATCAGTAGATGCAGACGGAGATTCGATTGTGGTTGACGTCAGCCAGACCGCCGGAGACCGGAACCTCATGACGGGTGCCATCCATATCCGTGTATTTGACCTCTCCTTTCACCAGCACCGAAATAATCGGAGCATGGTCTTTGAGGACCGTAAACTGCCCCAATTTTCCGGGAAGTGTCACGGAAGAGACCTCTCCGCTGAACGACACTTCATGTGCAGAAATAATTTCCAGAGTCATGACACGAAGGGATTATCATTTAACGTCCTTAAGCATTTTCTCACCCTTAGCGATAGCCTCGTCGATTGTGCCGACATTGAGGAACGCCTGCTCGGGCAGATGGTCGAGTTCTCCGCTGAGAATCATCTTGAATCCTCGGATCGTTTCTGCAAGAGGCACCATCACACCGGGAAGACCGGTGAACTGCTCTGCGACATGGAAGGGTTGGGAAAGGAAGCGCTGAGCGCGGCGAGCGCGAGCCACAACCTGCTTGTCTTCATCGCTGAGCTCATCCACACCAAGAATGGCGATGATATCCTGCAATTCAGTATACTTCTGGAGAAGCTGGATAACAGCCTGCGCCGTGTTATAGTGTTCTTCGCCCACAATATTGGGGTCGAGGATACGAGAAGTTGAATCCAGAGGGTCAACGGCAGGATAGATACCGAGCTCCGAGATCTTACGGCTAAGCACGGTCGTCGCGTCAAGGAAGGAGAACGTAGTTGCCGGAGCAGGGTCAGTCAAGTCGTCGGCGGGCACATAGATAGCCTGTACGGACGTGATAGAACCTTGTCTGGTAGAAGTGATACGTTCCTGAAGCGCACCCATTTCGGAAGAAAGGGTAGGCTGATAACCTACAGCCGAAGGCATACGTCCGAGAAGTGCCGACACCTCAGAACCGGCCTGAGTGAATCGGAAGATGTTGTCGATAAAGAGAAGAATTTCCTTACCACCGCCATCATTATCGCGGAACTGTTCGGCCACGGTCAGACCGGAAAGAGCAACACGGAGACGAGCGCCCGGAGGTTCGTTCATCTGACCGAAAACAAGGGTGGCCTGAGAATCTGCAAGAGCCTTATGGTCGACCTGATTGAGGTTCCACTCCCCTTTTTCCATGCTCTCTTCGAATTCCTTACCATAGCGGATCACACCACTTTCAATCATTTCACGGAGAAGGTCGTTACCCTCACGCGTGCGCTCACCAACACCGGTGAACACGGAGAAACCGTTATGACCTTTGGCAATATTGTTGATGAGCTCCTGGATAAGCACAGTCTTACCTACACCGGCACCACCGAAGAGACCGATCTTACCACCCTTTGAATAAGGTTCGAGGAAGTCGATGACTTTGATACCCGTGATAAGAATCTCCTGGGAGATTGCGAGGTCATCAAAAGCAGGAGCCGGCTGATGAATCGAACGGAGATTATCACGATTGAGATCACCGAGCATATCAATCGGCTCGCCAATTACATTAAGCAGACGACCTTTTACCTGGTTACCGGTCGGAACGGAAATGGGATGGCCGAGGTTACGGACCTTCACGCCACGACGCACACCGTCGGTGCTCTCCATGGCGACACAACGGACAATATCTTCACCGATATGCTGTTCGACTTCGAGGATGAGTTCCTCTCCGTTGTCGCGTTCAACCTTTAGGGCCGCGTAGATGGGAGGAATATTCTCCTTGCCGCCTTCGAACGAGACGTCGATCACCGGGCCGATGACCTGCGTTACCGTTCCAAATATTTCGCTCATAACTTATATTAGATTTAATAGTTAGCTGAAGAAAGAATTCGAGAATCAGAAATGCCAACCGAGCGCCACGCAAACCGCCATCAGAATGAGGTTAGCGAGCGAGAAGGGCATAAGATATTTCCATTCGAATGCGAGCATCTGGTCGATACGAACACGAGGGAACGTCCATTTGAACCAAATGATCACGAACGAGATAAAGAAGGCTTTGAGGAGGAACCATACGGGAGAGGGAATCCAGTTCATCACCATATTGAAGCCATCCCAACCAGCCACGTGAAGAGGCATCCAACCTCCGAGGAACATCAAGGAAGCGATGCCGGAGACGATAAAAAGGTTGAGGTACTCAGCAAGATAGAAGAATCCGAAATGAATACCGGAGTATTCAGTGTGGTAACCGGCTGTAAGCTCGTGTTCAGCCTCGGGAAGGTCGAATGGGCCACGGTTTGTTTCCGCCGTTGCGGCGATAAGATAGATAACAAAGGCGATAAGCGCCGGGATATGCCCTTTGAAAAGGAACCATCCGGATTCCTGTTCCCATACAAGTTGGCTTACATCCATCGTGCCGGCAAGCACACAGATAGTGATAATTGCAAGACCGAGAGAAATCTCGTAGCTGACCATCTGCGCACCGCTTCGCATCGCGCCGATAAGGGTGTACTTGTTATTCGAAGCCCAACCGGCAAGCAAGATACCGAGTACTCCGACGGATGAAACCGCAAGTATGAAGAAGATACCGATGTTCCAGTTTATAATCTGCAATCCGTTGCCCCAAGGGAGACAAGCCAGCATCGTGACAGAAGAAGCAATCACGAGGTAAGGAGCGAGTTGGAAGAGAAAACGGTCGGTGCCTTTCAGGGAAATTAGCTCCTTGACCAGGATCTTGAACATATCGGCGAACACCTGGAGAATACCCCATTTACCGACTCGCATCGGGCCAAGTCGACACTGGAACCAGGCGCAGAGCTTACGTTCATACAAGATATAGAAAAGTGCGAGCACGGTATAAACAAGAAGAATTGCCACACCGATGAGCACACATTCAATAAGGACTGTCAGCCATTCGGGAGTGCCGATGCCGAGCAGCCAGTTATTGAATCCTTC
>CAMWRW010000010.1 GCA_947176755.1 uncultured Porphyromonadaceae bacterium | reverse complement strand
GCCATATAGGGAGTTACGGAAGGAGCCGGCGCAGATTTTTTCACGGATTCCATTACATTGTTGCGAGAGCCGTCGCGATAGACCGTACAGCCTTTGCATCCCGAGCGCCAAGCCTCGACATAGAGATTGCCTACGAGTTCTTCCGAAACATCAGCCGGAAGATTGATCGTGACGCTGATCGAATGGTCAACCCATTTCTGGACCTGACCCTGCATCCTGACCTTCTCCATCCAATCGACATCGTTACTCATGGCCTTATAATAAGGAGAACGGCTCACAAGCTCATCGATTTCTTCGGCAGTCATTCGATCTTTTTTCTCAATGCCGTTGATTTTCATCCATTCCAGGAACTTGGGATGGTAGACGATATATTCCTCGAAGGCGTCACCAACTTCATCTATAAAGTCGATTCTGACATTCTCGTCGCCCGGATTCACCTTGCGACGACGTTTGTAAATGACATTGAACACGGGTTCGATTCCGGACGATGTACGAGTCATTATAGATGTTGTCCCGGTCGGAGCGATTGTGAGACAAGCGATGTTGCGGCGACCTTTTGTCTTCATCAACTCATATAGATCCGGATCGGCTTCACGAAGGCGGGAGATATATGGATTGTTTTTCTCGCGTTCGCTGTCGTAGACTTCAAACGCACCGCGTTCTTCCGCCATGCGGACCGAGGCGCGATAATAGGCTAAAGCGAGTTCACGATGAACGCGGACAGAGAAATCGGTAGCTTCGGGGGTGCCGTAGCGAAGGCCAAGGGCGGCGAGCATATCTCCCTCGCCGGTTGTGCCGCAACCGGTGCGACGTCCCTGCAAAGTCTTGGAACGGATTTTTTTCCAAAGATTAAGCTCCGTGCTCTTCACTTCGTCAGTCTCGGGGTCGGCCTGAATCTTTTCAATAATCGTATCAATCTTCTCCATCTCAAGATCAATGATGTCGTCCATGATACGTTGAGCCTTTCCGACATGCTCGCGGAAGAGATCGAAGTTAAATTCAGCTTGAGGCGTGAACGGGTTCTTCACATAGCTGTAAAGATTTATTGCGACGAGACGGCAGCTGTCGTAAGGACAGAGAGGAATCTCGCCACATGGATTTGTGGAGACAGTCTCGAAGCCAAGGTCTGAATAGCAGTCAGGGACTGATTCACGCTGGATAGTGTCCCAGAACAAAACACCGGGTTCGGCACTTTTCCAGGCATTGTGAACGATTTTGTTCCATATAGCGGAGGCATCTACCTCCTTGGTAACCTTCGGGTTATCAGCTCCGACGGGGAAACTCTGGATATAGGGAGCGTTATCCACGGCGGCCTGCATGAAAGCATCATCAATTTTTACGGAGACATTTGCCCCTGTGACCTTACCTTCGGTCATCTTGGCGTCGATAAAGCTTTCCGCGTCGGGATGGCCGATTGAGACGGTCATCATCAAGGCACCACGCCGGCCATCCTGGGCAACTTCGCGGGTACTGTTGCTATAACGTTCCATAAAAGGGACAAGACCGGTTGAGGTCAGGGCGGAGTTTTTCACAGGACTTCCCTTTGGACGGATGTGGGAAAGATCGTGTCCCACACCGCCTCGGCGTTTCATGAGCTGAACCTGCTCTTCATCAATCCTGATAATTCCACCGTAAGAGTCGGGATGGCCGTCGAGACCGATTACAAAACAGTTGGACAGCGATCCGACCTGAAGATGATTGCCAATTCCTGCCATCGGACTCCCTTGAGGAACGATATAACGGAAATCATCGAGAAGAGCGAAGACCTCGTCATGGGTCATGGGATTAGGATATTTCTCCTCAATACGCACGATTTCAGATGCAATCCGATGGTGCATGTCGGCGGGAGTCAGTTCAAAAAAGTTTCCCTCGGAATCCTTAAGTGCATATTTTGTGGCCCATACACGGGCCGCCAGCTCATCCCCCTCGAAATATTTAAGGGTATTATCGTAGACTTCTTGGTATGAATATTTGTTTAGGTCAGACATAACGGGTGATATGGGTTAAAGGTTCTCGCATCGGACTCAAGGACCGAAAAAGCGCCGGAACTGAAATCGTGTGCAAATATCGCACAAAATTAGCGAAAAAGCAAACACGAGCACTTAACAAATTCACGGCTTACGAATTGTCGGGGATAAAAAGATAAAAATGAGCGCGGACGTTTGTCGGATGGGAAATTTACACTATCTTTGCAATACCTTGAATCGAGAACAACACAACCATGAATATCGGAAACGCTTCCAAGAGCAACTACATAGTACTGCTCGCCCACTTCGGAGCCTTGATAACGGTGACGGCATGGGGCACATCATTCTTAAGCACTAAAATCTTAATGGAGAGCGGAGGCTTCTCTCCCGTCGAAATGTTTGTCTACCGTTTTGCGGCGGCCTACATAGTGCTTTTGTGCTTCACCTTCAAAAAGATGATGGCCAACAGCTGGAAAGACGAACTCACACTTGCCATGTGCGGAATCTGCTCCGGCTCATTATATTTCATCACTGAAAATATCGCGCTGAAATTAACGACAACAGGAAATGTGTCGCTTCTCGCCTCGATATCACCAATATTTACGACATTTTTGATGGCGATCGTGTTCCGGCAGAAAGTCAGGTTCCCGGTGTGGTTAGGATCAGTGATAGCCTTCGCAGGGGCGGCCTGCATCATATTCAGTCATGGAGAGAGTCTGGAGATACGTCCGGCAGGCGATCTTCTCGCTCTTGTGGCAGCTTTTTCATGGGCTATATATTCGGTTGCGATCAAGCGCATCATCCCCCTCTACTCCTCATTCTTCATCACACGCAAACTCTTTTTTTACGGCGTTCTTACAGCCCTGCCTCTCCTATTCCTGCAATCCGAACCTCTCCATTTAGGATTGCTCTTCGACCTTGCACAGCCGCATTATCTGCTTAACTTCCTGTTCCTCGTGCTGATTTGTTCGATTTCAGCTTATCTCGTATGGAATGAAGTTATGAAATATCTGGGTCCGGTTGCGGCCAACAATTATCTTTATCTTCAGCCCCTCGTAACGATGATCGCGGCCTATTTCTTCCTCGGCGAGAAAATTTATCTCCTCGGATATATCGGATGTGCGCTCATTATCGGCGGCCTTCTCATCTCCGACAAGATGAAGGGAACCCCGCGAATCAGCGCCACCCACTGATGGCCGTCGAGATCGAATCAGTCACGACATAAACAATATAACATAACAATATAAGAGAAGAGAAACGCGTCAGGATTTTCCCGACGCGTTTCTAAATTCTCTGGGAGTCATTCCGGTGCATTTCTTAAAATATTTGCCAAAGAAAGACTGGGACGGGAATTTCAATTCGCTCGCAATCTGCTGAATATTGAGATTAGAGGATTTGAGGAGCACCTTAGCCTCGAGAATGACAAACCGTTCGATCCATTCTGTTGCCGAATACCCGGTCTGCAATTTAACGCTTCGTGAGAGGTGTTTGGAGGAAATATCGAGCTTCTCGGCATAAAATTCCAGGAAACGTTCTGTGCGGAAATACTTTTGGACAAGGGTCAGAAAGCGGTCGGCAACACTGCCGGGTTTGGAGATAGCGCCCTCCTTATAGGGTTCGAAACATTTATAAAGGCTTTTGTAAGCGAAGCCCACTACAGTATAGAGGAGGGCCTGCGTCCCGTAGGGATTTTCCGAATCCGCGAGAATTTCCGACAAAGCCTTGAAAAAACCGGGCATTTCCTCCATCGTCTTTTCCGGAATGGGAACTACGGGATGTATCGACAAAAGATTGCTGAGAGGAGTGTTATTGAAGAATATGAAGAGATTATCCCAGAAACGCTTTGACATCACCACGAATGAAGCCTTGAAATCGGGGCTCAGCGACTTGGGCTGCATGATTTGGTTGCTCTGGATAGTGATAAGCGTAGGGCCTTCGAATTCGTAAGAAATAAGGTTGATATCAGCCTTACAGTGACCGCTGTACATCACAATCCACGTAGTGGAAGCAAACTTCAGGGGCTCGCTCATACTATTGAGCACCTGAGGACCAATCCCTTCAAGCATCCAGAAATCCTGTTCGATAATCGAATCAAGATCCTCAGGCAGGTCGATATTGTAATGGAATCCTGTAAACATCTCAATGCGGTCGGCGCGGGAAAATAGCGATATGGATAAAAAGACGCGACGATACATCTATAACTCTGAAAATAGGAAAGATATTGCATATAACCCGAAAGTATTTGGAAATTTCGGATGAGCACCTTATATTTGCATTCAAAAGGATGGCCCGCGAGCCTTCCGGAACCGAACGAACCTTAAAACTACCATAAAAACGAATTAAAAAATGGCAAAAGTAAAACCTTTCAGGGGGGTGCGTCCTCCCCGTCATCTTGTAGAGGAAGTTGCATCGCGTCCTTATGATGTGCTCAACAGCGAAGAGGCCCGCCGCGAGGCAGAAGGCAACGAAAAGAGCCTTTACCACATCATAAAGCCGGAGATAGATTTCGAGCCCGGATTTGACGAGCATCACCCCGCCGTCTATGACAAGGCTGTTGAAAACTTCCGTATGTTCCAGGAAAAGGGCTGGCTTCGTCAGGATGAGAAGGAGAACTATTATATCTACGCCCAGACCATGGACGGCCGCACGCAATATGGCTTTGTGGTTGCAGCCTGGGTGCCCGACTATATGGAGGGACGCATCAAGAAACATGAGCTGACACGTCGCGACAAGGAGGAAGACCGCATGAAACATGTCCGCTGCAACAATGCGAACATCGAACCCGTGTTCTTTGCATTTCCCGATAACGAGGCGCTTGAGCAGCTTATTCGCGAAGTGACGGCAGGCGAACCTGAATATGACTTCACCGCACCCGACGGCTTCGGTCACACACTCTGGGTTATTGACGATCCGAAACAGATTGAGACCGTTACGACCGAATTCGAGAAAATCCCGGCGCTCTATATCGCCGACGGACACCACCGTTCGGCAGCGGCAGCCCTTGTCGGCAATGAAAAAGCTCAGAACAACCCTGATCATAAGGGAGACGAGGAATACAACTATTTCATGGCCGTTGCCTTCCCGGCCAGCCATTTGAAGATTATCGATTATAACCGTGTTGTCCGCGATCTGAACGGACTTACGCCCGCGGAATTCCTCGACAAACTTCGCGAGAATTTCACAGTGGAGGAGAAAGGCACGGAAATCTATAAGCCTGCCGGTCTGCATAACTTCGCCCTTTATGTTGATGGCAAATGGTACTCGCTGACTGCCAAGCCGGGCACATATAATGATGCAGACCCGATCGGAGTGCTTGACGTGACCGTATCGAGCGACCTCATCCTGCGAGACATTCTCGGCATCACGGACCTCCGTTCGGACAAACGGATTGACTTCGTTGGCGGCATCCGCGGATTGAAGGAGCTTCAGGATCGAGTTGACAGCGGGGAAATGGCAATGGCACTTGCACTTTATCCTGTCACGATGGGACAGCTTATCGATATTGCTGACAGCGGCAATATCATGCCTCCCAAAACGACCTGGTTCGAACCGAAACTCCGTTCGGGCCTCGTGATCCACAAACTCGACTGATGAAAAGAAAACTTATAACCTCTTTATTACTGACGGCTGCCGGGGCATTTGCTTCCCCGGCGGCCGTTGCCTGTACGGCTGCAATCATAGGAGCATCGGCCAATCCCTCCGGACGTCCGATTCTCTGGAAACACCGCGACACGAGCACAACCGATAACAAAGTCGAATATGTCGCCCCTCAATCCGACAATGAACTGGGATATGTCGCCCTGTTCAATGCCTCAGATAAAACTCTGAAAGAGGCGTGGATGGGAATGAACGAAGCTGGATTTGCCGTGATGAACACGGCCTCCTATAACATTAAGGATGACAAAGTCGCCCAAGCCAAAATGGATAAGGAGGGGGTGCTGATGACTCGTGCGCTGAAAACCTGTCGCACGGTCGATGACTTCGCAAGACTGCTCGACTCATATCCCCGACCGATGGGAGTCGAAGCGAACTTCGGAGTGATCGATGCCTACGGGAACGGGGCTTTTTTTGAAACCAACAACCATTCCTACAAACGCTTCAATCTTTCGGACGAGGAAGATGATGTGCTCATCCGCACGAACTACAGCCATTCCGGAAGAAAAAATGAAGGTTATGGCCAGGTCAGGGAATGTAACGCAGAGACACTGCTCCGGCCATATATCGATGAAAAAAGCGTCACTCCGGAAGTTCTGACAGAGACCATCAGCCGGACGTTCTACCGTTCGGACCTTCATCATGATTATACGATGTCGGAATCTGTCGATCTTATTGACAAAGATTTCATTCCCCGCTACAAATCAACCGCCACCATTGCGATCGAGGGATGTCGGCCGATCGAGGCGTCACAAACCGCCACGCCGGAATTCGTGAATGATGAATATGTGATGTGGACAGGTCTTGGGTATCCTCCTGTAGCGGAGATTCATGCTGTAAGATGTTCAGAGGACGGGGTATTGCCCGGACTGCGCGGCACGCTTCCGGACGGCCATTCCGTGATTGGCGACATAGCAAAATTGAAGCGGGACAGCGTCTTTACCATCACCGGCAAAGATAAAGAACCGCATATCAATATGATCCTGCTTTACAATCGACTCGGCACGGGGCTTGCCCAGCAAATGATCCTGCGGAACGCTGAATATTACAAGGAGAACAAGGCCCGCAAATCGGATTCGGAGGAAAACGCCGGAGAATGAAATAAGATAGTGCCGCGTGAAAGAGGAGGAAGTAATATGGGTCGAAGGGAGACCCGGGGTTAGAATGTCGGCTTTCAGGATGGCCCGAATTCTTATCTTCCGAAGGCATAAAAGACTGCTGATTCTGATAGGCCTCATATTTTTAGCTTCTCTGATAACGGGACTGACAGTCGATCTCCGTTGGCTTCTTGCAGGGTTCTTTCTCCTTCTTGTTCTTTCTCCCGCTATTCTTGCATTCACCTTTTATTCGGATGCACTCAGACCGGAATGCATGTTCAATTCCCTCTACCACACCATAGACTGCACGGAAAACGGCATCACAATAATAACCCTTGTCAAAAATGATGAGGAAGGAGCAGAGACCGAGACAGCTTCTCCGGAATCTGAAACGGATCTAATAACATGGCGGGTAGTCGGGCGACGAACGTTCGAGCTGCGAGAGTTAAAAAGCCTTGAGTTGTTTCCGGAGGAAATGATTGTGACTCTAAGAGATCCCCTGCGTGGATTTATATGGATTCCGGAGGCAGCGTTCCCCACCGACGAGGAATATAACCGGACGGTCGCAATGCTGAGAAAATGTCAAAATAGATAAAGGAACTCCCATAGAAAAGATTCATAAATGAGAATATTAAAAGACACCAAGCGAAAATATTGCTTCATAATGGAGGAAGTAATATGGGTCGAAGGGAGACCCGGGGTTAGAATGTCGGCTTTCAGGATGGCCCGAATTCTTATCTTCCGAAGGCATAAAAGACTGCTGATTCTGATAGGCCTCATATTTTTAGCTTCTCTGATAACGGGACTGACAGTCGATCTCCGTTGGCTTCTTGCAGGGTTCTTTCTCCTTCTTGTTCTTTCTCCCGCTATTCTTGCATTCACCTTTTATTCGGATGCACTCAGACCGGAATGCATGTTCAATTCCCTCTACCACACCATAGACTGCACGGAAAACGGCATCACAATAATAACCCTTGTCAAAAATGATGAGGAAGGAGCAGAGACCGAGACAGCTTCTCCGGAATCTGAAACGGATCTAATAACATGGCGGGTAGTCGGGCGACGAACGTTCGAGCTGCGAGAGTTAAAAAGCCTTGAGTTGTTTCCGGAGGAAATGATTGTGACTCTAAGAGATCCCCTGCGTGGATTTATATGGATTCCGGAGGCAGCGTTCCCCACCGACGAGGAATATAACCGGACGGTCGCAATGCTGAGAAAATGTCAAAATAGATAAAGGAACTCCCATAGAAAAGATTCATAAATGAGAATATTAAAAGACACCAAGCGAAAATATTGCTTCATAATGGATATGGAGGTTCGCGATTATGAGCTTGATTGCGAGCAGATAGTCAATAACGCAAATTACCTCCACTACATGGAACATACCCGGCATAAATTCTGTTCGGACGCAGGACTGTCGTTCATAGAAATGCATAATCAGGGAATAGATGCCGTCGTGCGCAAGATTGAAGTGGAATATAAGACTTCGCTTCGAGGTGGTGATTCATTTATCAGCTGTATTCGGCTCGAACGCAAAGGGCCTCGCTTTATCTTTCATCAGGATATCATCAAATCAACCGGGGAGATTTGCGCTGAGGGAATCGTGACAGTTGTTGTGTTGAAGAATGGCCGATTGTCGCGTGGTGACGAACTTGCAGCAGTATTCTCAAGATATATCAGCAAATAAAACGGGAGGATGAAAAGAGAGTGTAGGCCAGGGGATAAAACAACGACGGAGGGAGAATACCGAAGTCGGTTGGCCTTGATGTTTCTTGACCGCATCACGGCAGAAAGCGTATGGACTCTCGAAGAATATGGAGTTTCCGCCGAAGAACTTCTTGATCCGGAACGCGGCCCCCTACCCCACCCTCTTGATGTTTTTGATAGACATATATCCCGGGCGGACCGCATAGGCGCTCTTGAAAAGGCTGACCAAGAGATAAGATTCATGGAGCGGCATGACGTCAGATTCCTGAGTCTTTTGAGTTCGGAATATCCGCCATTGCTTCGCGAGATTCCGGATGCCCCGGTCGGATTGTTCGTGCTCGGAGAGGACGATCTGAGCGTGATTCGAAACCTCGCCATTGTCGGAACAAGGAAATGTACGCAATATGGTCTTCAATTTTGCAATCAATTTGTGGAGGGTCTTTCCGAACAGATTCCTGATGCAAGAATCGTCAGCGGACTGGCACACGGCATAGACACAGGAGGCCATGACGCGGCGCTTGCTTGCGGGTTAAAGACTTGGGCCGTGGTGGCCCACGGACTCGACACAATCTATCCGGCAGCCAACCGCGATCTGGCGGCACGCATCGTGCGCAGTGGAGGTCTGATAATCACCGAATATCCCTCCGGGACACGCATTTTTCGCAATAACTTCCTGCATCGCAATCGTATAGTTGCAGGCTTATGCCCCGCCACGCTTGTCGTGGAATCAGAAATCAAGGGAGGGGCAATGAGCACCGCCAACACTGCGTTTTCATATTCCCGGGAAGTCTTCGCCCTGCCAGGACGCTACACCGACCTCTGTTCGGAAGGATGCAATCATCTGATTGCATCGGAGAAAGCAAGTATATATACCGGGGTGAAGGCTCTGATTGACCGACTGGGATGGGTGTCGGCGATAAAAAAACAAAAGTTTCGGCTTCCGGAACACACATTGTTCCCTCAACTTGCAGGGGCGGAGAAGGTCCTGTATGACATCATGCAGAAACAGAACACTGAAGAGTTTACGGTTGACAAATTGGCGGCTATCTCTTCTCTGAAAGCATACGAAATCATGGCAGCATTAACCGAACTTGAATTTGCCGGCCTCGTCAGCCGCCTTCCCGGATCACGTTACCGGCTATGTTGATAAACATTTATGTCGTTAGAGCCGTTTTAACAATATAATAATAAAGAAAACCGCTATGAACGACATTACAAAATCAAGAATCCAAGCTGATAGAGAAGAAATCAAAGCCCAGAAAGGGGGCGTAGGACTAAGAATAATAGGATATCTGCTTGCCCTCGTGATTGGAGGAGCAATAGTCTGCTTTGTCATGGGACTTGTGCGCACGGTCGTGCAGAGCCTTGTGATTGTAGGTGTCATCCTGCTCGCCGTGGCCTTGGTGCTCATGTATCTTTACCACAGTGTAAAATGGCACACTAAGGAAGCGGCCTATAAGCGTGTTCTCCGCAAATATGAAGAAATTGCGCCCGACAGCACCACTCCCGCATCGAAGGATTCAACAGATAACAATTAACCTTAACATACACATACCATGAATGAAGAGAGAGTAATCCCTGCTTCCGAACTTATCATCAACGAGGACGGGAGCGCGTTCCACATCCATCTTCGCCCCGAACAACTTCGCGACAATATCATATTTGTCGGAGATCCGGGACGCGTTGATATGGTGGCGTCATATTTCGATTCGGTAGATTATGACGTCATGTCTCGCGAGTTTCATGCAATCGGAGGCACTTACAAGGGGAAGCCTGTGATGGCGATTTCCCACGGCATAGGCCCGGACAATATTGAAATAGTCCTTACTGAGCTTGACGCACTGGCAAATATAGATTTCAAGACGCGTAAAGTTAAACCGGAACACAGGACTCTGAATATTGTCAGAATAGGCACATCCGGTTCGCTGCAAGAGGATCTTCACATCGGCGATTTTGTGATCGCCGAGAAGGGCACCGGGTTCGACGGCATCCTGAACTTCTATGCAGGCCGCGACGCTGTCTGCGATCTTGAATTTGAGAAACAGTTCTGCGAGCATACCCAGTGGGACGAGAGTTGGGCGGCTCCTTATACGGCAGACGCAGACTCCGAACTGGTAGAGAAAATCGGGCGCGAGGATATGATTCGCGGCTATACGATTGCAGCCGTCGGATTCTATGCGCCCCAGGGACGCGAAGTGAGACTGAAACTTGCCGACCCTCATCTTAATGAGAAAATCGAAAGTTTTCGCTATCGCGGACGGCCAATAACTAACTTTGAGATGGAGTCAGCATGCCTTCAGGGTCTTGCAAAATTACTCGGACATCGAGCAATGACGGTTTGCTGTATCATTGCCGAACGTCGCGCTAACAATGCGAACACCGACTATAAGCCCAAGGTGAAACAGCTTGTGGAAACCGTCCTTGAGCGACTTTTAGGATAAACTGCTAATTAGCAAGAAAAGATAATCCCCACACCGGCAAAAGCTGATGTGGGGATTCTCTTTTATTTTATATTCTAAAGTTATTTCTTCTTGGACAATTCCTTGACCGACCTGAGCACTTTTTCGTTTACTTTTGCCGGATATCGACGACGAAGATCGGCCTCCCATTCTTCTTGGAATTGGTTCTGATAGTCGCTCGTTACGAGCCCGCGAACGTCAGAGACCTCTTCAGGGGCCATAAGCATTCGAGGATTAACCATGAAATAAACCGTATAGTTGGAACGGGCAGGCTCCACTACGGGGCCACCGAACATCAGATTATCAACCATCGCGTTCGAGCCTTTGCTGACAAGAACTTTGTCGATAGAAGCCTGACGGTTGAACTCTCTGCGAACCACAGGAATTATTGAATCGTTAGACAGACCTGCGGCCCGAGCCTTGATCAACTCGGCAATGGAATCGTTGACCGCCTGCACGAGGAATCCCTTCACATGGGGCTCTGTCCAGGAATACTCATCACGATGAGACTCGAAATATTTCTTAAGACCCTCGGAATCCTTTGCGGCCTTGTCCCAAACCTTGCGGACGCTGACTTCATATAGAAGGCTTCCGTCGACATATTCCTTAAGAAGGTTGGCATATTCAGGCACTTCCTTAAGGAGTGTAACTTCCTCCGCTTCTACGAGTTGATTATGATAGAAGTCATTCAGACGAGCTTCTAACACAGTCGCGGCAACGTCACCATCCTGGACGTTCACTCTGCCGATGGAGCTGATAAATTCAGAAGCGGGGACATTCTTGCCTTCAATCGAAAACAAATCCTTTTTACTTTCCGGACCGGACGTCCAGCGCGCACGGAGAGTGGAATCTATTCCGGCAGCAGTCACATCCGCGAGCAGGAGAGAGATATTCTTATCGTTGAGAACTCCTTTGTGTTTTTTTGCAAGACGATCGGTCAGCGCGTTCCGCAGGGTTTTGTAACGAGGGTCCTGATCATTTTTGATCTGACTGAGCACCTGGGTTTTCACAGCTTCGCGCGAAGCGACAGGACGCGAACCGAGACGATGGATAATATGCCAGCCGTAATTCGTTTTGAAGGGTTTGCTGATTTCTCCATCTTTAAGGGAGAATGCAACAGAATCAAACGCCTCTACCATCTCTCCGGCTCCGAACAGGGGGAGCATACCTCCTTGACGGGCGGAGCCGCGGTCATCGCTTTCAGCAGTGGCAACCTCGGCAAAAAGCGCGGGATTATTCTTCACCACTTCGTAGATGCTGTCGATAGCAGCCTTCGCAGCGGCGTTGGATTCTTCGTCGCGGGTCATCTTGAGAATATGGGCAGCCTGGATTTTTCCACGTGCCGGACGCTTCTTGCCTCCTTTGAGAATGTGATATCCCATAGGACTTTCGACTATTTCCGAAATCTTTCCCTCAGGAAGCTCGAAAGCCGCCTTATCGAAATTATACGGGAAATTATTGGCAGAAATCCAACCCATACGACCTCCACGAGGAGCTGAGCCCTTGTCGGCGGAATATTTTTCGGCGAGGAGAGCAAAATCTTCTCCAGCAAGCGCCAACCCGCGGATTGAGTCAATTCGGGCACGCAGCAGTTCATTCTGCTTTGGGTCACGAGTCTTGAAAAGCATCAGATGGATAGCCTCCGCCTCTTTAAGCGAGCGATCGTAAGCCTCATCGACGAGTTTGTTTATAGCCACGGAATCGGCAAGATAAGGAGCAGCGAGGTCATGACGATACTGTTCAGTTTCCTTGACAAAGGAAGAAACAGTGTCAAGTCCTTCAGCTTTTGCATCCGCGACTTTCATTTTGTAGAGTTTAAACATCTCCACATATTCATCCAAAGTCTGAGGATTGATCTGTTGCTGACTGTTTTTGTGGTAAAGATATTCGAATTCGGATTTAGGAACGTCAACGCCGTTGACTGTCATTATCACCGGATCTTTGGCCGCAAAAGCGAGGGCTATCGCACCCATCCCGACGCCGGCCAGAATCGTTTTTTTCATCTCAGTATGATAGGTAGGTTTTTATATAAAAAACGCCGAAGGAGAATAAAAATTGTCATTCTCCTTCGGAACCGGGATTAATTTCCAACTTCTGAAATAAATCGGACTCTGGCGAGCCTTATATCCTGCTCTGAATAATCGTCGCCGAATTCCTGAATTGCACTCTCGACGTCATCTTCTTCACTTGTCCTGAAGAAATCCATCAGTTCTTCCTGTTGCTCGTCATCGAAAATCTCATCGAGGAAATAACCGATGTCGATTTTCGTGCCGGCCTCAACGATTGCGTCAAGCTCATCGATGAGTTCGTCGAATTCGAGTCCGAGATTCTGGGCGAGTTCGTCAAGGTCAATTTTCCTGTCGATAGCCTGGATAATCTGGACTTTCTTGTTATTTTTCTTCGGAATCGAGCGGACTCTGATATCTTCCGGGCGAATAACGTCGTTTTCCTCGACATATTTGGCAATAACCTCAAGGAACTGCCGGCCATAGCGCGAGGCTTTGCCTGTTCCGACACCCGGAATAGCAAGGAGTTCTTCGTTCGTAAGGGGATAGGTGGTAGCCATGGCTTCCAGGGTCGGATCCTGGAAAATGACATAAGGCGGGAGTTCAGCCGCGCGAGCCACCTGTTTGCGGAGATTTTTAAGAATTGAATAAAGGACAGTGTCGGTTGCACAAGCAGCCCCACTGCGGACTTGCGGCTCAATATCAGCCTCTGAGTAATCTATATCTTCCACGATTTTAAATGATGTAGGGTGATTGATAAATTCTTTTCCACGCGGAGTCAGTTTAAGAATTCCGTAATTTTCAAAATCACGAGATAGGAAGCCTCCTATAATGGCCTGTCGCAAAAGCGCCCCGACCATCTTCTCGCCGAAACTTTCCAATGCGCCGAACGTGTCAAGCGTTTCGTGACCGTTGGATTTAAGTTCATCGGTCTTTCTGCCGATCAGTATGTTGATGATATATTCAAGTCTGTATTGTTCTCCGGTTTCATCGACGGTCCGGATGGCTTCCCGCAATTCGGAAGTTGCGTCCACCTTTGTTCGTGTCCTCAGACAGTTGTCGCAGTTTCCGCAATCATCCTCTTCATAAACTTCTCCGAAATAATTGAGGAGAATTTTTCTTCTGCAAACGGAAGATTCCGCATAAGCGGCCGTTTCGAGCAGAAGCAGATGGCCGATTTCCTGTTCGTTGACCGGCTTGCTCTGCATGAGCTTGTCGAGTTTATTGAGGTCTTTGCGCGAATAAAAAGTTATGCAACGACCTTCGCCTCCGTCGCGTCCGGCGCGACCGGTTTCCTGATAATAACCTTCGAGACTTTTGGGAATATCGTAATGGATAACAAAACGCACGTCGGGCTTATCGATTCCCATGCCGAAGGCGATAGTAGCGACAATGACATCCACTCTTTCGTTGAGGAAATCGTCCTGATTGGCCGAGCGGGTTGCGGCATCCATTCCTGCATGATATGGCAGGGCCTTGATGCCGTTGATCTGTAATGTCTGAGCCAGTTCTTCAACTTTCTTGCGACTCAGGCAATATATTATTCCGGAACAAGATGGGGAATTCTTGATATACCGAATGATGTCGCGATCTATATCCTGTGTCTTCGGCCGGACCTCATAATAAAGATTGGCGCGATTGAAGCTTGAGCGAAAAACTTTAGCATCATGTATGCCAAGATTTTTCTGGATATCGTGCTGCACTTTCGGTGTGGCCGTGGCCGTCAACGCTATTACCGGGAAGTTTCCTATTTCGGCGATAATCGGGCGAATACGCCTATATTCCGGCCTGAAATCATGACCCCACTCGGATATACAGTGGGCTTCGTCGACGGCAAAGAATGAAACTTTTACAGAGCGAAGGAATTCAACATTTTCCTCTTTCGAGAGGGATTCGGGGGCGACATATAAAAGTTTCGTTTTCCCTGAACGCACGTCGGCTTTCACTTGCTCCGTAGCAGCACGCGACAAGGAGGAGTTCAGGAAATGAGCCACACCTTCTTCCTCACAATAGTTGCTGATTGCATCCACTTGATTTTTCATCAGGGCAATCAGGGGGGAAATAACAACTGCAGTGCCTTCCGACATCAGAGCCGGAAGCTGATAACACATTGATTTTCCTCCTCCCGTCGGCATAAGCACAAAAACATCCTCTCCGTCCAGAAGGGCGGAAATAATATCAAGCTGTTGACCTTTGAATTTTTCAAAGCCAAAGTAATGTTTCAGGGCTTGATGAATCTCAGTCTTTCGGTCTGCCATAAGTGAGGAGTATTGGGAGTGAAGAGTTGTTGTTTTCTACACAAAATTAAATTTTTTTAGCAAAACCGCAAAATAAACTTTACTCTTTTTTTGCCCTGCTCCACTCCACCATTTCCTGACCCTGACTGCTTACGGAGAGCGAAAGATGTTCGGCTTAACCTCTCCCCCATTTGATCAATAGCCGGGACAGCCGGGTATTGTCGTTTGTCTGGACATTTACCGGGAAAGTGCAAAAAAATCGGAGTGGATTTCTCCATTCCGATTTTTTCATACTTTATGAAGTAAGTTCAATTCATTTCAGCCTTAGCGAAATGGGCTTTTTCAAGACGTTCAATGACATAATCTCCGGTGACGACAAATTTCTTTTCATCAGTAGAGGGGATATTGAACATGGCATCCACCATCACAGTCTCGACAATCGACCGGAGACCGCGGGCTCCGAGCTTATATTCGATTGCCTTATCAACGATTGCATCAAGCGCCGAGTCATCAAACACGAGTTCAACGCCATCGACCGCGAAGAGTTTTTTATACTGACGCGTGATTGCATTCTTTGGTTCGACGAGAATCCGGCGGAGCGCGTCTCTGTCAAGGGGATCAAGACTGGTCAGCACCGGCAGACGACCGATAATCTCGGGGATGAGACCGAAAGACTTCAGGTCGGAGGGCATGACATATTTCATCAGATTCTCCCGCTGTTGCTTGCGTTGTTTTTCATCGTGGCCGTAGCCGACGATATGCGTGTTGAGGCGCGCAGCAATCTTACGTTCAATTCCGTCGAATGCTCCTCCACAGATGAACAGGATATTCTTCGTGTCGACAGCAATCATCTTCTGTTCGGGATGTTTGCGACCTCCCTGGGGGGGGACAAGTACGACACTTCCTTCCAGAAGTTTGAGGAGACCCTGCTGAACACCTTCCCCACTCACATCACGAGTGATCGAGGGGTTATCGCTCTTACGGGCTATCTTGTCGATTTCATCGATGAATACGATTCCCTTTTCGGCTTTCTCCACATCATAATCGCAAGCCTGAAGGAGTCGGGTCAGGAGCGACTCAACATCTTCGCCGACATAACCGGCTTCGGTAAGGACTGTGGCATCAACGATGGCGAAGGGCACATCAAGCAGCCGGGCGATGCTTTTGGCAAGAAGAGTTTTTCCCGTACCGGTCGGACCGACAAGAACGACATTAGATTTCTCAATGTCGACGTCGTCGCCATCATCTTTCTGGCCAACACGCTTATAATGATTATAGACCGCCACCGAAAGATATTTCTTCGCTTCATCCTGACCGATAACATACTGGTCGAGGAATTCTTTGATTTCCTTCGGTTTGGGGACAGTCAAAGAATCCTCTTTCCCGGAGGATTTCTTGTTCTGCTTCCGAGAAGCGGCGTCAGTGTTGCGTGCGGCATTAATCAGATCGATGCAATCGGAACAAAGGTTGAGTCCGGGCACAATCTCGACCACCGGGTTTCCCTGGGAGTCATGACGGCCGCACATCGCACATTGTTTAGTCTCTTTTTTCACAACCGACAGATTTTACTTGGATTCCTTGGATGGGTTTACAAGCACGCGGTCGATCATGCCATATTCTTTGGCCTCGCGAGCCGTCATCCAATAATCGCGGTCGGAATCGGCTTCTACTTTAGAGAAGGGTTGACCCGAATGATTGGAGATGATATGATAAAGTTCCTCTTTGAGCTTGAGTATTTCACGGGCCGTGATTTCAATATCTGAAGCCTGACCCTGAATTCCACCCATCGGCTGATGGATCATAACGCGAGAATGAGGGAGCGCGAAACGTTTACCGTTTTCTCCGGCCACAAGAAGAACAGCGGCCATAGATGCGGCCATACCGGTGCAGATGGTAGAAACGTCGCTGGAGATATATTGCATGGTATCGTAAATACCAAGTCCGGCATAAACAGAGCCGCCGGGAGAGTTGATATAAAGAGAGATATCTTTCTCGGGATCAACGGAGTCAAGATAAAGGAGCTGGGCTTGAATCACATTGGCGCTCTGATCGGTGACCTGCGTACCGAGGAATATGATTCGATCCATCATAAGACGCGAGAATACGTCCATCTGAGTGACATTCAGCTGACGCTCTTCAAGGATATAGGGATTAATATAGTCGGAAGTGGGGGTAAAAACTCCGGAGGCCTGACGATTGATAGCGCCGGCATAAGAGTCAATTGTGTTTCCGCTCATTCCGAGATGGTGGACGGCAAAATTTCTAAAGTCTTTCTGCATAACATTAATATTAAATCAGCTTCACGCGCCGTGGCGGAAGCCGCGGCGTGAAGCTGATGTAAGGTTGCAAATTTCGTGCCAGAATGTTTAAATCTCCGGCTTATCTAAAAGTATCAGGCCTCTTTGGGAGCGAAGAGAGCGTTGAATTCGTCAACACTCACCTCTTTCTCGTCGAGGGAGACTGCATCGCGAACAGCTGCGAAGAACTTGAGTTCTGCAGTCTGGTTTACGAGCTGACGACGATATTTCTCATCCTTGAGGATGTCGTTGGCGAAACGGTCGAGAGCCTCAGCGGGAGGATTGGCCATACCGTACTGAGCGAACTGCTGGCGGGCAAGAGCACGGGCCGTGTTGAGGAGATCCTCATCGGTGACTTTAACCTCAAGTTTTTCAGCTGCCTTATCTCTTTCAAGTTCCCATTCGATATCAGCCTTGATCGCGGGTTTCTCAGCTTCGAAGTTTTCTTTGGTGAGATTGTTGTTCTGCTCGATAACGAAGGGTTCGAGGATGTCCCAGGGAAGTTCAAGATCGCCGACCTGCTTGGTGATCGCCTCCTTAGCGTCGATTGAGAAACGATAGTTGGAGTCTCCTTCGAGAGAAGCGGCAATCATGTCCTTAAGGGCCTTACGATAGGATTCCTCATCCTTAACCTCAGTTTCTGCGCCGAACACATTCTTATAATATTCCTCGCCGAGTTCTGCGGGTTTGAGAACAATGATCTCCTTGATGTCGAAACGGAAGTCACCCTTATGGTTGGCTGCGTCCGCTTTGTCGATATTTAGCATGGAGGAAAGTTCAGTTTCGCTACCGTCGCAAGTTGCGGAGGGATTAAACACGACCTCATCGCCTACTTTCTTGCCGATGAAAAGGTTGCGCTGATCCTCACTCTTGAAATACTGGGGAGCTACGATACCGTTCTCCACAACGATTCCACCCTCTTTTACGGTGCCGTCTTCGTTGAGTTCGGTTATCACACCCTTCACGAGAGCAGTTGCATCGACTTCCTCGCCGGGACCCTGCGTACCGAAACGACGACGGAGAGCTTCGTCCTGACGATTAATCATATCGTCGGAAACCTGAATCTTGTAATAGGGAATGTGGACCTCCTTGTCGAGATTCACATCGAATTCAGGGGCAAGACCAACCTTGAATTTGAGGGTGATTTCATCGGCCTTAAAATCGGCGCGGTTCTCGACATCAGCAACAGGATTGCCGAGCACGGGAAGTTTGTTCTCGCGGATATAGCCAAACAGAGCGTCGCCGACAGCCTTATTGAGTTCCTCATAGCGAACAGAGTCGCCATATTTCTTCTCGATAATGCCTGCGGGCACTTTTCCGGGACGGAAACCCGGTTCTGCATGCTTTTTGCCGATTTCCTTAAGCTGTTTCTTAACGGCGTCAGCGTAATCGTTTTTCTCGACAACGAGAATGATTTCTCCGTGATTGTTGTCGATCTTGGAATAATCTATCTTCATTTTCTAATATTGGTTTCAATAAATTCTTATCCAGCCGGGGGTCAGCCGGCCTCACCGAAGCTATCTCGTGCAAAAACCGTGCCTGAAACGGCTTGCGGCATTAACGTCTGCAAAATTAACAAAATTTCCCCGGATTTTAATGATAACTCCTAAAAAACTGACAGAAGACCTTTACCATATCTATATGGTCGCTGACAGCAGCGGTTTCGGCAGCGGAGTGCATCGCCCAAATTGCAGCTCCTACATCCACGCCATTGATGTCGAGTTGTGACGAGGAGATATTTCCGAGCGTGCTTCCTCCGGCTACATCAGAATGATTGACAAAAGACTGACAGTTCACGCCGGCCGCCTTGCAGAGCGCGCGGAACACAGCTCCACCGCGGGCGTCTGTCATATATTTGCAGTTAGCATTGATTTTGACCACAGGCCCTCCACCGAGCACCGGATGATTTGTCGGGTCATACTTTTCATTGTAATTCGGATGCCAGCCGTGGGCGTCATCGGCCGAGATCATAAAAGAGTTGGCGATTGTCCGATAAAGATCTTCATCCGATCTGCCATTTTTACGTCCTAAGCGATCGATAAGGTCGCGCAGCACGGGAGAGGCCGCTCCTTGCTTTGTTCCGGAACCGGTCTCCTCGTTATCGAAAATAGCCGCCATCAGGGTTGCCTCCGGAGCCGCTCCCTTCAAACGTTCGGATGCATCGATCAAGGCCTCAATGGCTGCGAACGCCATTGAAAGGTCGTCAATTCTCGCAGATTGGAAATATTCTCCATTATATCCTACTCGGAGAGGTTTCGAAAGAGGATAGAGCATAAGTTCGTAATCAAGGATCCTCTCTGATTCGACGTTCAGTTCGCGAGCAAGAGCGTGACGCACGAAGCCACCCTCCTTTCTGAATTCCTCAAGTTCCTCTTTGGAAAAATATCCCACCACCGGGAGCATATCTTTCTGGACGGAGAGTCTGTTGCCTTCGTTGACTGCACGGTTAAAATGAATTGCAAGGTGTGGAATTGTGGCAATCGGCCGACGGAAATCAACCAGACGTTCTTCGGGAGAGAAAGGATCATCCGACTGCAGCATAACTCGACCGGAGACAGAGAGAGGACGGTCGAACCAGGTGTACATTATCGGGCCGCCATATTTCTCCACGTTGAGTTTCACCACCCCTCCATCGCCAACGATTTCGGGACTCGTCTTGATTTTGAAACCGGGACTGTCGCTATGTGCAGAGATAATTTTCACACCGTTTTCAGTCGGATTCCGACCTTCAATGAAAGCGAAGAGAGCACTGCCGTTGATAGTCATGAAATATTTTCCACCCGGAGCGACCTCCCAGGAATCTTCTCGACAGAGCTCTTGAAAACCCGCTTGCCGGAGTAGAGAGGCGATACGTTCAACTGCAAGAAAATTACATGTTGACACACTCAGACTTTCAAAGAGTCTGTCGATAATGGGTTCGGTTTGCATGGTATCAGTCTTTAGAATTGTATCGGATATTGTTAAGGGCCCTCATGACGTTACACAAGGTTTGCGACCAATAGGCTTCGAAATTACCGTGGCACTCCTGATATGCACCTTCTCCCTCCTCGATTCCTGCATCCTTCATAACGGAAATGAAATTGAAAAGAGGTTGAAATATATCGGCAAGGCATTCCGAAACGGAGGCTGCTATGGGAGTGTCGCTATATTTCATATCTTCCTCGAAAGTCTCAAGAAAGACATCATCCTCCCCTATCACTATCCCAACGTTTCTTCTCACCGATTCATAAAAGTCTTCATCTACATAATCCGGGAAATAGCCAAACTCTGCGGACCCTGCAAATACATCAGGGTTCAGCGTAGAGAAACCGAGATACAGTTCCGGCAAAAGACGGAGCATTTCTATCACAAATTCCTCCTTTTCATATTCAGCAGCATTCTGCATTACCACACAATAACGAGTGGCAGTTGCGGTAAGGTCAATCAGTTTTCTGCGATTTTCGTCCTGACTCATCTTTAAAAAAATTATTGCGAGACGCAGCCTCAGCATCATTGCCGATGCCGTAAAGTCTGCGCCTCTCTATATATTCCATAACTCCTGAAGGGAGGAAAAAGTTGAGATTCTTTCCTTCCCGGAGAGCCCCGCGGATGAATGTTGACGAGATAAAGGCCTGAGGGGAGCCGGACGCTATCTCAACTCCATCCGGAAGATTGTCATTAAGATTGTAGCCGGGACGAGGGAAAACAAGCAATCCGAATTCTCGGATGATTTTTTCAGGATCGCGCCAGCGCAAGAAATCATTCCAATTATCAGCTCCAATTATGAGCTTGAATTGATTATGCGGATGGAGACGGCGCAATTCACAGAGTGTCCTGTAGGTAAAGGAAGGTTCAGGGAGTTGCATTTCCAAATCGGAGACACGCAGTCCGGTTACGCTGTCGGCCACAATCCGGGCCATAGCGAGCCGATCCTGATCGGAAGCGGCGGTGGCATCTGTCTTCAAGGGATTCCGTCGGCTCACCATCAGCCAGACCTCATCAAGGCCGCAGAACTGAAGGGCGTATGAAGCGACCATAGCATGGCCCGTATGGACAGGGTCAAAGCTGCCGCCGAAGACTCCGATTTTCATTTCAATTCTTATCAGTTCCGGCAAACTCGCTTATTCTGCGGGCCACTTCATCAATTGCCTTATCCAGAACGTCGTTAATCACCTTGACATCAAACGAGTCAGCATATCCAAGTTCAAATTCCGCTTTTGCGAGGCGCCGGGAAATAGCCTCTTCTGAATCCGTGGCACGTCCGCGAAGACGCTTCTCCAGCTCCTCTTTGGAAGGGGGGATAATAAAAATCGAAAGGGCATCATCCCCAAAACGTTTCTTTACATTCAGCGCCCCTTTCACATCGACGTCCATAATAAGATTGCAGCCGGGAGCGGTTACCCGTTCCACTTCCGAGAGGAGCGTGCCGTATTTCGTGCCATGATAGACCTCTTCCCATTCCACAAACTCACCCGCAGCTACACGGCGGTCGAATTCTTCGGGACTAAGGAAATAATATTCACGACCATCCCGTTCGGCTCCTCGGGGCGGACGACTTGTAGCCGAGACGGAGAAACCGAGCCGCAGCTCGGGACGTTCCATCAGACGGCTGATAATCGTGCTTTTGCCCGTGCCTGAAGGAGCGGAGAGAACAATTATTTTCCCTTTTTTCATAACACGTTTAGCACCTGTTCCTTAATCTGTTCAAGTTCATCTTTCATCATGACGACGATTTTCTGCATTTCGGCATGATTAGATTTAGAACCGAGCGTATTTATCTCGCGGCCCATCTCCTGAGCGATGAATCCAAGTTTTTTACCTTGACCTTGTGTGGGAAGTTCGGTTTCACTTCCAAGAGTTTCCTTGAAATAGCGAAGATGGGCGGTCAGTCTTGTTTTCTCCTCGGTTACATCGAGTTTCTCGATATAAAAAATTAATTCCTGCTCAAGGCGGCCGGCTTCATATTCAATTGAAGAGAGACGGGAGAGGTTCTCCTCAAGACGGGCTCTCACGCGGGGGACACGTTCGGCTTCATAAGGAGCGACGGCATCAAGCAGGCGAGCAATATTATCGAGTTTCTCGATGAAAAAACCATAAAGTTTCCTCCCCTCCGAGACGCGGAAAGCGACCAAAGCATCAACTGCATTTTTCATGGCCTCGCGGACAGCCGACACATCCTCTTCTCCGGCGGCGGAGACTTCTGTCTTCATCGCTTCCGGCAGACGCATAAGTATTTGATACCATTCCGAACCGGCGGGCAAAGGAAGCCCGAGCTCGGCAGCCATGTGTTCGATCTGGGTTTTATAAGCGGCAATCGCACCGGTGTTGACAGTTGCGGGAGCGGCGGCCACATTATTTTCCACCGACACAGCGCATTCCACCTTTCCTCTCTCAAGAGCCGGGGCGAGAATATTGCGAGCCTCCACTTCGATTTCCCTCAGATAAGGGGGGACCCGCATCATCAGATCAAGTTGTTTGCTGTTGAGAGATTTAATCTCCACTGTATATTTCTTTGTCGGAGAAGAGGAGACGCCGCGGCCGAAGCCGGTCATGGATAGTATCATCGTGTTATTCGTTTCTTCCTGTAATGACGGCAAATTTAATCATTTTAATCGGGCTTTACAAACATTTTCTGACTATCAAAAAGCGGATGCCCCCCGCATGGAAGGCATCCGTTTCAAAATTTCTTTGGCGGGGGGATGACCCTCGCGTTGATTATTTCACTCCGAGGTCTTCAAGAACCTTGTCTATGTGTTTTTCAGCCGCAGCAACGATTTCCTCATATTTATCCTTAGAAGGCATATCTTCACGGACTTCAACATAGAACTTTATCTTGGGTTCTGTTCCGGAAGGACGAACGGAAACCTTGTCGCCGGCTTCAGTAAAGAACTGAAGCACATTGCTTGTGGTCGGGAAGTTCATCTTTTCGATTTCGCCCGTAATGAGATTGCGGCAGTTGAGATCGGCATAATCCTTGATGCAGGTCACGCGGCTACCGGCGAGAGTCTTGGGGGGATTCTCACGGAAATTCTTCATCATCGCGACGATCTCTTCGGCGCCCGATTTTCCGGGACGCACGACGCTCACGCCACGTTCGCGCGAGAAGCCATACTCAGCATATATATCTACGAGGAGCTCGTAAAGATTCATCCCTTTATCAGCGGCCCATGCTGCACATTCAGCAATCAGGGAGTTGGCGGAAATCGAATCCTTGTCGCGAACGAATGTCTCGGCAAGGAATCCGTAACTTTCCTCACCACCACCGAGATAACGTCCGATTGACTCCATGTTACGCATCACATCCGCGATCCATTTGAAGCCAGTGTAGCAGTCGAAGCATTTGATTTTGTTTGCATCCGCAATACGTTTGATAGTTTCGGTCGTCACGATTGTTTTCACGACATATTCCGAACCGTCAAGACGCTTCTGCTCCACATTGTTGGTGATGATATAATAGAGAAGGAGCATACAGATCTGATTTCCGTTGACAAGCTGATATTCTCCATTTTTATCGCGGACCACCAGGCCCACGCGGTCGGCATCGGGGTCAGAAGCGAGCACGAGGCTTGCATCGGTCTCCTTAGCCTTTGCAACAGCCATTGCCATTGCCTCGGAATTCTCGGGATTGGGAGAAACAACCGTGGGGAAGTCGCCGCTCTGGACATCCTGCTCCTCAACATGAATCACATTGTCGAAGCCCCAGAGACGAAGAGAATCGTACATCAGACGGAGGCCCGTGCCGTGAATAGGAGTATACACGATTTTCATATCGTGGTGCTTGCGGTCGATCTCCGGATTAAGACTCAGTTTGTGAATGTCGGCAAGATACTGCTCGTCGAGATCTTTGCCAATTTCCTGAATAAGTTCGGGATTGGGAGTGAACTTAATCTGGTCGACGGAAGTGATTGCATTGACATACTCGATGGTTTTAACATCGTGAGGAGCAATCATCTGGGCTCCGTCGCTCCAATAAGCTTTATAACCGTTATATTCTTTGGGGTTATGGCTTGCAGTGACCATCACACCGCTCTGACATCCGAGTTTGCGGATGGCATAAGAAACTTCAGGCGTCGGGCACGGACCGTCGAAGAGATAAACCTTAATACCGTTAGCGGAAAAAATATTAGCCGTGATTTCGGCGAAATGCCGGGAGTTGTTGCGGACGTCGTGACCGACCGCCACACTTATCCGGGGAAGTTCCTTGAAAGTATCCTTAAGATAGTTGGCAAGACCCTGAGTTGCGGCTCCAACCGTGTAGATATTCATACGATTGGTTCCTGCGCCCATGATTCCACGCAGGCCGCCCGTTCCGAACTCAAGATCCTTATAGAAGGATTCGATAAGTTCAGTCTTGTCATCGGCATCAAGCATGGCTTTCACCTGCGCGCGGGTTTCAGCGTCATAACTGTCGCCGAGCCACAATGTCGCCTTCTCTGTCACTTTCTTCAATAATTCGTCGTTGTTCATAGTCTGATATATTGTTTCGGGTTATTACATATCAAGAGGCGCGAAGACTCGCGGTCCTTTTCTTTTCTAACACAAATTTAGGTGATTCCGATTAAAATATTACATATTTTTCCATCCTTTTGCAGTTGGGAGGGGGTTCCCGCAACCTTAACGTCTGACTTGTCACGCTTATTCCTCCTCGTCCATCCTCGCTCTTTTGAGCATACATGAGGGACACCAGTGTCCACCCTCGAGGAGTGTTCGGGCGCGTAGATTAAAAGTGTGACCCTCGGAACATTCAAGCGTAAGCAACGTATCGGGTTCAAGAGGGGCATCATCGACGGAAATGAGTGAACCTTTTCTTGATGACGCCACATCCTTTACGGCAGACCAATCGTAAGGTTGTTCTTTGTGGGGAGGCAATTTATCATCGGGTCGCGACAAGTTGAATCCATTCCATCCGGGAAGTGCGGCCCATGCCTCCTTACTCCCGAACGCAGCCTTTATCCGGCCCTCTTTACCTTCTCTAACCCACCACATAGGACCGAGACGGGGAGTATGTGCGACCCTTTTCATCACACACTTTATCACCGGGGCCGGAGCAAGGGGCGCAAGCGAAAAATACCAGGGAAGCTCCTTTTTCATCATGGCGAAATATTCTTCAGGCGTATCTCCGGCCCTGAAATGAAGAATTTCCTCCAGACGGTCGGAGTCATCAAACCAGAAGCCGTGGAAATTTCCGGTTGCGAACCATCGGGCCTCGAAGACTTTCTCCGGAGGAGGACATCCCATGGCGGCGAGGAGACGGGATTCGAATTCATAATTCGTGAGACGATAGGCCGCTCCTCCACCGATATTGTAGAAATGTTTCCAGAAATCATCGGGAACCTCCTCCCTGCAGACGCGTTCCATCAGACGGCCCGAGTCGCGGGCGGTGGCCCATTCAAGAACGCCCTCCACAGGGACGTGGAAAGTTATAGGGTCGGATGCTTTCATCAACAATCCGGAATGCAGGATGCCGGTTTGGCGAAGCGACACCCATCGGGGGAGTCCGGACTCTGCGAGAATGCGTTCAGCCTCGGTTTTTGAATAGGCGTATGCATCATATAAAGCCGGCAACAGCGGATCTCCGGTTCCTCCCCAATGATTCGGAACGTCGCGATGACCATACTGAGCAACCGAACCGATATAGACAATAGCAGGGGGAAAATCCATCGTCCGGGCCGCATCAACGATGTTTCTCATTGCTCCGACATTCGTCTTGACAGTCAATCGAGGATGCCAGTCGGCAGCCGGGGAGACCATCCCTCCCACATGAAGAACGATATCAGCATTTTTCACCGCATTCCCGATGGCGGATGGGTCATTGAGATCTCCCCAACACACCTTCACGCCCTTGGCCAACCAAGGAGCGAGAATACGCCGATTTTTCTTACTGTCGCGGACAAATACAGTCAGGCTGTACAGATCGGGCCGAGAGGCAATTTCCTTCATGGAAGCACGTCCCATCACGCCTGTGGCTCCGGTGAGCAACACTCTTTTCTTTCCTTTCATATTCATCGGCAAAGTTACCGAATTCACGCGAAATAACCAACCGGAGGAGCGGCCGGACTTTGCCATTACGGCGATTATTATTTAATTTGCAATCTATTTCACATCAAATTGCATATCCGATGAGTCTCAACAAAGAATCATGGCGTCCCGGGACAATGATCTATCCGCTTCCGGCGGTGATTGTCACATCAGGAAGCACTCCCGAAGAATGGAACATGCTGACTGTGGCGTGGACCGGAACAGTCTGCTCCGACCCGGCAATGTGCTACATATCAGTGCGTCCCGAAAGGCACTCCTATCCGTTGATCGAGAAAAATATGGAATTTACCATCAACCTGACAACGGCGGCCATGGCGCGCGCAACCGACTGGGCCGGTGTCCGGTCGGGGCGAGATTTCAACAAATGGAAGGAAACCGGACTGACTCCTATTCCGGGAGAGAAAGTATCCTGTCCGACGATTGCAGAAAGCCCGATCAGCATAGAATGCAAGGTGAAAACAATCACGCGCCTCGGGACTCATGACATGTTTCTGGCCGAAGTGATCAATGTCAGGGCCGATGCCGAACTTATAGATCCGACTACCGGGCGATTTCGACTTGAAGATGCGGGATTGCTTGCCTATAGCCACGGATTTTATTGCGAATTAGGGCCGGCGATAGGTAAATTCGGTTTTTCAGTCAAAAAGGGACGCCGCGAGAATTGATTTATGCCGTTTTTTTATTATTTTTGCATTAACGACCCCATGCAGGCCCGTTGATATTGACAGCCGATTCCTGCGGGTCAATTCCAAACATGACAAAGAAATACAGCGATCCTGACGAGCTGGAAGCATTCCGGCCGCGGAAAAAGAATAAATTCCAACGCAACCGCACGATAGTGAAGTGGTTTTGGGCCGCTTTCCTGTCGCTCGGATTTGCCATAGTGTTTTTCCTTCTTCTGATCTACAACGGCGTAATAGGCTATATGCCTCCGATTGAAGAGCTTGAGGACCCTCATTATAAACTTGCATCGCTCGTCTACGCCTCCGACGGCACAACAGAGCTCGGTCGCTACTATTTCGGGGCGGGCAACCGGGTCTATACGGATTACAACGGCATCTCGCCGCATGTAATAAATGCACTGCTGGCCACAGAAGACATCCGCTTCAAAGAACATTCAGGAATAGATTTCAAAGCTCTCGGGCGCACGATGTTCAAGACCGTTCTTCTCGGCGACAAGTCGTCGGGAGGAGCCTCGACCATCACGCAGCAGCTGGCCAAGCAGCTCTATTCGCAACCCTCAACGAATCTTTTCAAGCGAGCCGTGCAGAAGCCGATCGAATGGATGATAGCCATCAAGCTCGAACGGTTCTACACGAAGGATGAGATAATCAACATGTATCTCAACCGCTTTGACTTTCTCAACAATGCCGTGGGAATCAAGACTGCGGCCAATGTCTATTTTGGCAAGGAACCGCGCGATCTCAAGATCGAGGAGGCGGCCATGCTTATCGGCATGCTCAAAAATCCAAGCTATTTCAATCCGCTACGTCATGAACAACGGACCATCAACCGTCGAAACACGGTGTTCGACCAGATGGTGAAAGCCGGATTTCTCAGTGAAGCGGATGCCGATTCACTCAAACGACTGCCGCTCGGTCTGGATTACCACCGGGTTGACCATAAGGACGGAGGCGCCCCCTATCTTCGGGAAGAAATCAGGCGGCTAATGACCGCCAAGAAACCCGTCGCGCCAAAGCGTTCAGACTATAAGACACTGATGGCATGGAACATCGCAAAAGGGAATTATAACAGCGATTCAACCCAGTGGGAGGAAAATCCCCTTTATGGCTGGATTGTAAAAAATCCCAAACCCGACGGAACATACTATGATTTATATACCGACGGACTAAGGATCTATACCGGGATTGACGTCAGAATGCAGCAATATGCCGAAGAGGCTATCAATGAACACCTCGGAGGCTATCTGCAGCCGGCGTTTGAGAATGAAAAACGAGGACTCAAAACAGGACCTTATACGACCAATCCGAGCGAATTGAGCTATTCAGGCGTCCAGAAGCTGATAGCCAACGCAATCAAGCAAACCGAACGCTATCGCCTGATGAAGCAGGCCGGCAAGTCGGAATCTGAAATCGACCGGGTGTTCCATACTCCTTACGAAATGGATGTGTTCGCCTATGTAAAGGAAACGAAGAAAGAGGGAGGGAAGAATGTGACCAAGATCGTTCCGGGCACAAAGACAGTCAAAATGAGTCCCTACGACTCCCTGCTTTATATGAAGACAATCCTTCGCACCGGTCTTGTCAGCATGGATCCCGTGACAGGCTATGTGAAGGCATACGTCGGCGGCCCCGACTTCAAGCATTTCCAATATGACATGGCGTCACGCGGAAAACGACAGATTGGATCGACCGCCAAACCATTCCTCTATACGCTGGCGATGGAGCAGGACTATACACCTTGCACGACAATTCCGAACACGCAACCCGTATTCGGGAATTGGGCCCCCAGAAACTCCGGGAAAGCACGAATCGGCGAGAACGTCGACCTGCGATGGGCGCTGACAAACTCCAACAACTGGATATCGGCGAAACTTGTCTATGCACTCGGCCCGGGGTCGCTTGCAAACAAGATGCGGATGTTCGGCGTGACAGGGTTCATTGACCCGACACTGCCACTATGTCTCGGCACGGTGGATGTGCCGGTGAGCCAGATGGTAGCGGCCTACACCACGTTTGCCAATCATGGCATCCGCGTCGATCCGGTTTATGTTACCCGCATCGAAGACAATCAGGGGAATGTGATTTATTCGGCCGTGCCCCATCGCACGGAGGTGACCAGCGAAGATGCCTACAACAAGATTGTTTCGATCCTTCTCAACGTCGTTGACAGCGGAACAGGAGCGAGTCTCCGGAGCCGATACGGCATTACGGCGCAGATGGGAGGGAAGACCGGAACGACGAACTCTAACTCCGACTCCTGGTTTATGGGCTTTACTCCCGACCTTGTGACAGGAGTATGGGTTGGAGGAGAAGAACGATATATCCACTTCAATTCTATGGCTTTCGGCCAGGGAGCACGAGCTGCGCTCCCGATCTACGGGCTTTATATGAAGAAAGTCTACGCAGACAGAAAGCTCCCCTATTCCCAGGACACGAAGTTTAAGTTCCCGGAAGACATGGTGTTGTGCGGCTCGGAATATTCTTCATACGGAGCAGTCGAGACCGAGAGCGACGGGCAACCTGAAGAGACGATGGATCAGATGTTTGAATAACTAAGAAACAGTCAAATACGAATAAATCCGCAGATCCTTTGTGATTTGCGGATTTTTTTGTAATTTTGCAGGCCAATCGGTGGGATCGCGACCTGCCGGAAAATAGTAAACTAATTGTAAAACTGCAGTTTAAAGAAAAATGAAAAAGGAAATTCATCCCAAAGAGTACCGTGAGGTATGTTTCAAGGACATGTCAAACGATGAGGTGTTCATCACCCGCAGCACCGTTGCATCTCGTGAGACAATCGAAATTGACGGTAAAGAGTATCCTCTCGTAAAGCTTGAGATCACCAGCTCTTCTCACCCCTTCTTTACCGGCAAACAGAAACTCGTCGACACCGCCGGTCGTGTGGACAAATTCCGTAGCCGTTACGGCAACCGTTCCAAGAAATAAATCAACCTCAAACGGAAATAAAACAGGGCATATCGGTTTTCGATATGCCCTGTTTTATTATCCTTTGAGAATGGATAGAAGTCCATCTGATCAAGGAGTTCGGAAGAAATTGTTATACGGATTTATCCAACGCTTACAAGGGAAATCCCCCTCTTCCTTAAAGGAAGAAGAGGATTATTACTTGAGCCACGACGACACGCATGAACATCGTGAGCGGATAAACGGTTGAATATGCCACGGCCGGAGCATCGTTGTTGGCAACCTTGTTGCCGTAAGCAAGTGCCGGAGGATCGGTGTAGCTACCGCTCATCATACCGATGATATAAAAGTAGTTCATCTTATATCTCCAACGCGCGATAATTCCGACCACAATCAGGGGGAGAATCGTGATAAGAGCTCCATACCCTACCCATGTTGCACCGCGTACATTAAAGACCGTCGAGACAAAGTCTTTACCAGCCGCCAGCCCGACTGAGGCAAGGAAGAGACAGATGCCGATTTCACGCAACAAAAGGTTGGCCGATGAATTGGTGTAAGTGACAAGATGAATCTTGTGGCCGTAAGCGCTGATGAGGATTGCCACCACAAGCGGACCCCCGGCAAGACCTAACTTCATCGGCACCGACATTCCTGGAAATTGCAACGGAATTGAACCAACGACAATGCCGAGAAAGATTCCGATAAACATCGTGATAAGATTCGGCTCATTCAAACGTTTCATGGAGTTTCCGAGCTTGCGTGCAAGATTGTTGATATCATCAATCTTGCCAACGACTGTCAGACGGTCGCCCATCTGCAGACGCAGATTGGCGGTTGCCACCAGGTCGACTCCGGCACGATTGACACGAGTTACGTTCAGCTTATAACCATCGTGGAGATGAAGCGAACCGAGTTTGACCCCGTTATAACTCGGATTCGTGACAAGAATGCGACGCGACACAACCGGGCCCTTATCCATCTCCCATTTCTTCTCAACCGCAGCCCCAAGGAAGCGGGTGAATATTTCTTCATCCTGCTGGGAGCATACTACAAGACAGAGGTCGCCCAACTCAACTATATCCTTCGAAGTCGGGATGATGACATTTCCATCCGGCTTTTCAATTCGCGACATCACGTAATCGCAGGAAATAAGAGTATGAAGTTTTAACATACTCAGGCCCGACACCAACTCATTTGTGACTTTGAAAGTCACCAGATGAGGAGCCGACATCGAAGATTTCTCGTCGTTTTCTATTTCCGCGAGTTCTTTGTCGAGGTCGACATTGAAAATCTTCTTGATCCCGATCATAGTCAAGATAATGCCGATGACCCCGAGAGGATATGCAGCGGCGTAACCCATCGACATCTGCTGGCTCACGTCATATCCATCGGGATTGACCTGAAGGAATGTCTGCTGGGCCGCACCGAGGCCGGGGGTGTTCGTGACCGCACCACTCATAATTCCGACCATCTGGGAAATCGAGGTCGCCCCCTCGGAACCTCCCTGGATAAAGAAGATCGCGAGCATGATCACAACATTGAGGCCAATCCCAAGCATGGCCAGACCGTTCATCTTGATTCCTCCCTCTTTAAAGGAAGAGAAGAAACCGGGTCCGACCTGCATACCGATTGAGAAAATAAAAAGAATCAATCCGAACTCACGCAGGAAATGAAGCACGTTGCCGTCGACCGTGTAGCCGAAATGCCCCAGAAAGATTCCTACGAACAGGACGAACGTCACACCAAGCGACACGCCAAAAATTTTCAGCTTCCCCAGATATATTCCCGCGAATATTACGAAGGAATAAAGGAGAATAGTGCTGGCCAGCGAGTCGTTGAATGGTTTGAAAAGATCAATCAACCAGTCCATTTGAAAACCTTAATACTAAATGTAGGGAAATGATTAAAAATTATAAAGATAGAACAACGGAGCAGCATTCCGGGAAAACGGGCTGCTGCTCCGTGAAATAGGATTAGACGAGTTTACGATACTTTATTCTGTGAGGAGTGTCAGCACCGCCGTCGCGTTTTTTCTTAAACTCCTCATATTCTGAATATGAACCTTCAAAGAAAGTGACCTTGCTCTCGCCTTCAAAAGCGAGGATATGGGTTGCGATACGATCAAGGAACCAACGGTCGTGGCTGACAACAACCGCACATCCTGCAAAATTTTCAAGACCTTCCTCAAGGGCACGAAGCGTATTAACGTCAATATCATTAGTCGGCTCATCGAGAAGGAGCACATTTCCTTCAGCCTTCAATGCCATTGCAAGATGGAGGCGATTGCGCTCTCCACCGGAAAGCACGCCGATTTTTTTCTCCTGGTCGGCTCCGGTGAAGTTGAATCTTGAAAGATAAGCACGAGCGTTCATATCGCGACCACCGAGCCGGAAGGATTCGACACCCTGAGAAATCACCTCATAGACTGTTTTTTCAGGAAGAAGATCCTTGTGAGTCTGGTCGACATAGGAGACTTTCACAGTCTCACCGACTTCAAACTCGCCTCGGTCGGGCTGTTCGAGCCCCATGATAAGACGGAACAGTGTGGTTTTACCGGCGCCGTTTGGTCCGATCACGCCCACGATTCCGTTGGGGGGCAGCATGAACTCAAGATCGGTAAAGAGGGCCTTGTCGCCGTAAGCCTTGGCGAGATGCTTGGCCTCGATCACCTTATTACCGAGACGCGGGCCGTTAGGAATGAAGATTTCAAGTTTCTCTTCGCGTTCTTTCTGATCTTCGTTGAGGAGTCGGTCATAACTTGACAGACGAGCCTTTCCTTTAGCCTGTCGAGCCTTGGGAGCCATGCGGACCCACTCAAGTTCTCGTTCAAGGGTCTTGCGGCGTTTGCTCGCCTGCTTTTCCTCTTCGGCCATCCGCTTTGTTTTCTGGTCAAGCCATGAGGAATAGTTTCCTTTCCATGGAATTCCTTCACCGCGGTCGAGTTCGAGAATCCAACCGGCCACATGGTCGAGGAAATAACGGTCGTGGGTAACGGCAATCACCGTGCCGGGATACTGCTGGAGATGCTGTTCGAGCCAATCGATCGACTCGGCATCGAGGTGGTTGGTAGGCTCGTCGAGCAGAAGGATATCGGGCTGCTGGAGAAGAAGGCGGCAGAGAGCCACTCGACGACGCTCGCCTCCCGAAAGATACTTGATGAGCTGGTCGTCGGGAGGACAACGGAGCGCATCCATAGCCCTGTCAAGTTTGTTGTCGATATTCCAGGCGTCGCAGGCGTCGAGTTTGTCTTGAAGTTCGGCTTGTCGCTCAATCAACTTGTTCATCTTGTCGGGGTCTTCAAGCACTTCCGGATCTGCAAATGCATTGTTAACCTCATCATATTCCTTAAGCAGATTAAGCACGGGGGCGGCCCCCTCTTCTACAACCTGACGGACCGTCTTTTCGGGATCGAGCTGCGGTTCCTGTTCGAGATAACCGACGCTGTAACCGGGAGAGAAAACGACATTTCCCTGGTAACTCTTGTCAATTCCTGCGATAATTTTCAACAAGGTTGACTTTCCGGAGCCGTTAAGACCGATAATGCCGATCTTTGCTCCGTAGAAGAAGGAAAGATAAATATTTTTAAGAATCTGACGCTGAGGGGGGATAATCTTGCTTACCCCAACCATCGAAAAAATCACTTTTTTATCGTCGGCCATAGCGGATTACTTTGATTTTGCAGAGACCGTGCGATAACCGCAGCGGGCTTTGCCGTGAGCCATATTATTGAGTTTGTTACGGATTAGCTGCTTACGGATGGGCGATATATGGTCGGTATAGACCGTGCCGAGCAGATGGTCGTATTCATGCTGGATGATGCGGGCAAGGAATCCATGAAATTCCCTTTCATGTTCCACGAAATTCTCATCAAGCCAATTTAGGCGAACATGTTCGGTTCGCTTCACATTCTCCGATAATCCGGGAAGCGAGAGGCAACCTTCGGCGCGCACCACAGGCTCCTCATCCTCAATCACATCCATCTGGGGATTAATAAGCACCATTTTCGAATCGGCACATTCGGGGAAGTCCTCGGCGAGAGGAGAGCCGTCAATCACAATCACGGCAATCGATTTGCCGATTTGCGGAGCGGCGAGGCCGACGCCGTCCGTGTGGTACATTGTTTCAAACATATCCTTAATGAGCTTATCAAGCTCGGGATAGTCTTTTTCAATGTCTTCCGCCTCCTCGCGGAGCACGGGATGTCCATAAAGATATACCGGTAAAATCATGTTGCAAAATTACTGCTTTATTTGCAACCCTGCAAATTCGTGTCCGGGATTTAGACCGCGACGGCTGTTGAAACGACTCAATGAGTCTCGAGCCAGGCGGTGAGAATCAGCACAGCCGACATCTCGTCGGCAAGTCCTTTACGCTGACGGTCGGATTTTTTAAATCCTGCGGCTATCATGTCTTTATGAGCTTGAGAGGATGTGAAGCGTTCGTCAACCTCCTCTATCGTCATATCAGGAAGCGCTTTCTTCAGCCTTCCGAGGAAGGGAGAGATAAATCTGTTGGACTCGGAGAGCTCTCCGCGCATGGTCAAAGGTCGGCCGATAAGAATTCTATCGACAGTCTCTTTGTTGCAGTAATCAACGACAAACTGAAGCAAATCGCACGAGCGCACCACGGGCAAGGAATTGGCAGAAATCCGCAACGCATCCGTCACGGCAACGCCACATCGCTTCCTGCCGTAATCAATAGCCATTATTCTTCCCATACTATCTTAATTTATGTTATTCCGACCGTCCGGAGCCGGAGACGGAGCAATCCGCGTGCAAAATTAATAAAATACTCCCTATATGCTCAACGGTGCCGAGGGTCAGCAACTCAAATTTCCGCTGAGTCATATCAAGCCATCGAACGACAACCGGTGAAAACTGATAAAGGAGACTTCCCGTCTCGGCGGGAAGTCTCCTTTATTGTATACTGACTTTCAAGCAAATTATTTGCCTGCAAAGAAGCGATCGAACAGACCCTTGAAGCCACGACCGTGACGAGCTTCGTCTTTAGCCATCTCATGAACTGTGTCGTGGATTGCATCCAGACCGGCCTCTTTTGCATTGCGGGCAATACGCATCTTGTCTTCATTTGCACCGGCTTCAGCCATCATGCGCTTTTCAAGATTGGTGCGAGTATCCCAAACCATATCGCCGAGAAGTTCAGCGAACTTGGCTGCATGCTCAGCCTCCTCCCATGCGTAACGCTTGAATGCCTCTGCAATTTCAGGATAACCTTCGCGGTCAGCCTGACGGGACATGGCGAGATACATACCAACTTCCGTGCACTCTCCGAGGAAGTGGTTGTTGAGATCCTTAATCATTTCATCACCGGTGCCTTTGGCTACGCCGATTTCATGCTCAGTGACAAACTTAAGAGCATCGTCTTCTACGAGTTCTTTGAATTTACTTCTGGGAGCTTTACACTGGGGGCATTTTTCAGGAGCCTCTTCACCTTCTGCAATATATCCGCACACTGTGCAGATCCATTTCTTAGCCATTGTATAAGTTGTTTAGTTTTTAGTTCGAATTCGCCGCCGAAATTAATAATTCAGCCGCTTCCTTAGTAACATCCGTTCTTGAAATATTGTTCAACAGGAATGTTCAATTTTTTTTGTAATTTTGCATCAGATGGACATTCAGCGAAATAGCAAGAAAGGAGGGCCGGAGGTTCTGTTCAAGGCTGTAAAAAAAAACTTGGAAGAGGCCTTCGAAAGCGGCGGTAAAAGGCCGTTGAGACTAATCGTCGGTGTTAGCGGGGGGGCAGACAGCGTGACACTCCTGCATTCTCTCCGTTCGCTTACCTTCCATCATCCTCATATATTTGCGGGATACCGCGAGGAAGTCCACCCCTCTCCCGGATCTTCTCTTATAGCCGTCCATTGCAACTTCCATCTTCGGGGAGAGGAAAGCAACCGGGACATGATGTTCGCAGAGCAGCTATGCGATGAATTGAATGTTCCGCTCCTTATTACTCACTTCGATATCGGAGACTACCGCCGGCGTCATCCGGGAACATCAATAGAAATGGCCTGTCGCGAACTCCGTTATGATTTTTTCAGGAAAGTGATGGCGGACAAAAAGGCTTCTCGCATAGCGGTGGCCCATAACGCGGACGACAATATCGAGACAATGTTTCTGAATCTGTTCCGGGGCAGTTCTTTGACCGGACTAAAGGGAATGTTGCCGGACAACGGGGAGATTATCCGCCCCCTTTTGAGTGTCAGCAGGAAGGATATTCTGGAGTATGTTGCCGAGAATAACCTGCGCTACGTTACTGATTCATCGAATGCCGACAGCACATACAGGCGGAATTTCATCCGCAATGAGCTGCTGCCCCTTGTGGAAAGTCGTTGGCCGGGAGTCAAAAAGACTATCACACGCACCCTCACCCGGCTTCGAGAAGAACATGAGATGTCGCAATCATTAGCCGACCGACTATTAACTGACAAAGAGCTGCTATTAAGCTATGACACAATTAAAGGCGTAGCGTCTCCCTCCTGGCTTCTAGGGAAATGGGTGGAACGACACGGAGGCTCCGCATTTATCTCCGACGACATAATTCGCTCGTTGGCAAGCGACAAAGCCGAGAGCGGGCAACACTGGATGCTACCCGAGGGGAAGATACTACGCGAACGCGAAGGGCTGAAATATGTTCCGGGCAAAGATGAGACTCAGGATATTCCGGATCGTCGGGTTATAATGGAGGAAGTAGAAATAACCGAGGAATTGTTTGCAAAGATCAGACAATCGGGATTAGAAGAAGTGTGGTTGCCGGGTCGTCTGACAGATTATAATCTACGCCACCCTCAAATCGGCGACCGCATAGCTCCGCTGGGTATGAAGGGCACGAAATTGGTAAGCAAACTGATGAAGGATGCCAAGCTTGACGCCATCCGCAAAACGGAAGTAATCATAGCAGAGCGTAAGGACACGAAGGAAATCGTGTGGGTCGGAGGGCTATGCAGGTCGCGCAATTATCTGCTGACTCCGTCAACCCTGACAGCCTCTCATTTCTCCATCCGACAACAGGAAAGCTGACCGCGCCAATCCTCTTTCGGGAAAAATTTTGGAAGACATCAAAAAAGGCGTTGATTTCTCAACGCCTTTTTACGAGGGGTGAAATGTGGGTTTCGAACCCACGACCTTCGGAACCACAATCCGACGCTCTAACCAGCTGAGCTAATTTCACCATTTTGAGCTCCGGGGAGAACTATCAAGTTTCCCTTTTGCTCTGCAAAGTTACAGCTTTTTTTTCATTCCACCAAAAAATATTATCTCTTTTTTACGAAATTTAATCTATATATTTGGTAATAAAGAAACTACAAAGCTGTTCCATGAAGTCTCCTTTCAGGAAAAGATTACTTTATCAGGTCGAAGAGTACATCATAAAAGACAGGATTCTCTCCGGAGGTAACATTTCGAATCTTTCCTTCAGGATCAATTATCACTTTTGTCGGGAAGCCTTGGATATTGTAGGCATCCAACAGGGCATCTCCCCCCTCCATAGGATTGTAGAGATTCACCCATGGCAACTGATAATGCTTCACGGCCTCTTTCCAAACCTCGGGAGTATCTCCGCAATCAATCCCAATAACTTCCACTTTATCTTTTACTTGGGCATAAGTTTCTTTCAGCTTAGGGAATCCCTTGATACACCATGGGCACCAGCTCCCCCAGAAATCAACTATTACCCATTTTCCTCTGAAGTCGGAGAGGCGAGTTTCTTTGCCGTCAATGTTCACCAGTTGAAAATCAGGAGCATCCGGAGAATATGCCTCAGGAACTTCATAAACAAGGGGCTCTCCGACCGAGTCGGCGAGAATCTCCTTGACCTCTATCTCTTGCGGCTCAGGCATAGCGGGACTTTCTGCCCGGGCTGTAAAGGCCGAGACCAATGCCGCCAACGCAAATAACATCGTCTTATTCATTTGATTCTATTATTTTATTCAATTTCATTTCATCATTCAAGCGATTGTGGAGAAGATTGACAAACTGATAGTTTTTCAATCCCCAGCGCGGAGAAACGACCATTTCCGGAGGGGCCGAGGCGAGAAAACGTTCAATTGCTATTCTACGCGGAACAAACTTGACGACCCTGCAACATAAGTCGACATATCGTTGGGGGGTAAAATCGGGCACAGCAATCTCGCCCGCATCAATTCTGCGTGAAAGTTCTGTGCCACGAAGCACCTGCAGATGATGCAATTTTAGCGATTCAACCGGCAACTCAACAATTTCAGCCAACGATTTCATTATCCTCTCCTCATCTTCTCCGGGTAACCCGGCAATAAGGTGGACACCCACATGGAGTCCGGCCTCGGCCAGCCTGCGGACAGCATCCACTGTCTGAGCAGCTGAATGACCGCGGTTGATTAGCCTTAACGTCTCGTCAGACATAGTCTCCACACCAAGTTCAACAAACACCGGAACATATTGGTTGAGACGCGCAAGCAACTCCACAACTTCATCAGGAAGACAATCGGGGCGCGTACCTATCGCCAAACCAACGACTCCGTTTACAGAGAGAGCCTCCTCGTAGATTCTCTTAAGCCGAGAAGTATCACCGGAATACGTATTAGTATAAGATTGGAAATAGGCGATATATTCCATTGCAGGATATTTCCTGCCGAAAAATTCTTTGCCCGCGACAAGTTGTTGGCTGATTCCCGTCTTCTCGAAGCAATACCCCGGCGTAAAGGAGGAATTAGCACAGTAAATACAACCACCATGACCAATTGTGCCGTCACGATTCGGACAGGAGAACCCGGCGTTTACCGAAATCTTCTGCACCTTACGATTGCCGTAAAAACGCGACAGATACTCCGCGTAGTCGGTATAAAATGGATTCATGGTCAGAAAATTCTTTTAGCTACACCGAAACTTTCCGTGGCTGCACCCTGCAGAAGCAAGTCGCCAATCACCAAGGCGGCCATTGCCTCGACAATCGGGGCAGCCCGAAGCGCTACGCACGCATCATGGCGCCCGGCGGGAGGCATCGTGCAAGGACGGCCATTCATATCTACAGTGGAGATTTCCTGCATAATTGTTGGAGTGGGCTTGAACCAAACCCTCAACTCGACCGGCATTCCGTTGGAGATTCCCCCCTGAACGCCTCCGGAATGATTCGTAATGCACGGAGATTCTTTCGGGAGACCGGGCTTAAAAAGGTCGGCAGCTTGAGATCCCCTCATAGAGGCGGCTGCAATACCATCGCCATATTCAAAGGCCTTTGCCGCATTAATGCTCATCATGGCCGCCGCAAGCCGGGCATGGAGTTTATCTCCGACCGGTTGGCCGACTCCGGCCTTAAGTCCCTCAATCCTGCATTTCACATAACCCCCGATAGAGTCTCCGTCGCACATCGCAGCCTTCACGTCGCCTCCGGGAAAAGACTCGGCGGAAACTGAAATCCCCAACGAATGAAGCCACGCCAAAACAAGGCCTCCGGCAGCAACCCAGGAGACAGTCTCGCGAGCACTTGCGCGTCCGCCGCCACGGAAATCGTGAATGCCATACTTTTCCATATAAGTAAAGTCAGCATGATTCGGGCGCAACGGACGAAGTTCCAAGTCGTAATCCTTGGAGCGGGCATCCTTATTCCTGATTATGAACCCAATGGAAGATCCGAGAGTCAATCCCTCGGGAGAAAAGCCCGACAGCCATTCAACGCAGTCGGATTCTTTACGTTGTGACGTGCCGACCGCTTGTCCCGGGCGACGGCGGGCAAGCAGACCCTCTGCAATCGATAGATCCAGATGCAAGCCGGGCGGCATCCCGTCAAGAATGCCACCCATTGCCGGACCGTGACTTTCTCCGAAAGTCGAAAGTCGCAGTAGAGTTCCAAAACTGTTCATCAGCGTTCCATCGTGACAAGGAGTTCCTCGTTACTACGAGTAAGCTCCATACGCTTCTTAATGAATTCCATCGCTTCGAGAGAATTCATGTCGGCGAGATAATTACGCAGAATCCACATTCTGTTGAGCGTTTCCTGCGGGAGGAGGAGATCGTCGCGACGAGTCGATGAAGAGATAATGTCGACAGCGGGGAAGATTCGTTTGTTAGAGAGTTTCCGGTCAAGCTGAAGTTCCATATTACCGGTGCCCTTGAATTCCTCAAAGATGACTTCGTCCATCTTCGAGCTGGTCTCGGTGAGGGCTGTGGCAATGATAGTCAGCGAGCCACCGTTTTCAATATTTCTGGCCGCGCCGAAGAATCTCTTTGGCCGCTGGAGGGCATTAGCGTCGACACCGCCGGAAAGGATTTTTCCGGAAGCGGGCGAGACCGTATTATAAGCACGCGCAAGACGCGTGATGGAATCAAGCATGATAACGACGTCGTGACCGCTCTCGACAAGGCGTTTAGCCTTCTCAAGCACAAGTCCGGCAATCTTGACATGACGTTCTGCCGGCTCATCGAATGTGGAGGCGATAACCTCCGCGTTGACACTGCGGCTCATATCGGTCACCTCCTCGGGACGTTCGTCAATCAGGAGCATGATTATGTACGTGTCAGGATGATTCTCTGCAATAGCGTTAGCTATATCCTTGAGGAGAATCGTCTTACCGGTTTTTGGAGGAGCGACGATGAGAGCTCGCTGGCCTTTGCCGATCGGGGCAAACATATCGACGACACGCGTTGAGATATTACCCTGTTTTCCTCCCGTGAGATTAAATTTTTCTTCCGGAAAGAGAGGCACGAGATGTTCGAAGGGAACGCGGTCGCGAGCCTTTTCGGGAGGGAGGCCATTGATTGAGATAACTCGACACAAGGGGAAGTATTTCTCTCCCTGACGGGGAGTTCTGATTCCCCCTTCAACGACATCTCCCGTCTTCAGGCCGAAATCACGGATTTGCTGTTGAGTCACGAGCACATCATCCGGACTTCCGAGATAATTATAATCGCTCGAACGGAGAAATCCGAATCCCTCCGGCATAATCTCAAGCACTCCGTAAGTCGTGATCAGTCCTTCAAAATCATAGATAGTTTCCTGCCGGGGCTGTCGGGGCTGCTGCCGCTGCTGCATGCGCTGTTTCTTTGCGTGATGCTTGGGGAGTTTTGCGACTTTTTGCTCCACTCCGGGATCGGAAATAATAATCGGGGCCTGTGCGGCGGCAATTGCAGCTTCTTGAATTTCTCTTTGTGAACGGGGAACAAAAGTCCGTCGTTTAGAGGCGTTTCCGAAAAAAGAATCAAGTGAGGGTCGGTTGACAGGACGTGATTGCATTTCCCTGGGAGCCTCATTCAAGGCGGGAGCGACATTGTCGGGACGACGTTCAGGCCGGACGGGAGTTTCCCCGGCCGGGGCAGCCTCAACCTCGGCGACTTCCTTATTCTCGGGATAAAAATCAGGAATCGCAAGCTGCATGGGTTCTTCCTGACGGGGAGCCTTTATTTCCTGAGCCGTTTCGCGCTGAGCACGCGATTTTCCGGCCTTCGGGCCCGGTTTCTTCCGAATTTTAGCGGTGGCTTCTTCTGGAATTTCCTCGGCGGGTTTCTGAGCCTCCGCCGACAACTGCGGATCTTCATCAGCAGTTTTAGCCTTTGGTTTGCGTCCGCGCTTCTTTGGGGCGGGGGCAGTCTCGGCTACAGATTCGGGAGCATTTTCAACGGAAGCAGCAGCCTCCTCCTCAGCCGGCTTGGCCTTCGGCTTGCGGCCGCGCTTAGCTTTCGGCTGCATCTTGGCCACCTCTTCCTTAGCTTCCATTTCTGAAGCGTGATCAATAATATAAAAGGCTATCTCCTGTTTGTCATCAGGAAATTTCTTCATTCCCATCGATTCTGCGAGGCCACGAAGCGCGGCATCATCCATCGACATTAATTCTTCAAGACTTTGCATAATTAGATTGAATTGCCGTTGCCATAGTATCCATCCGGAAACATTTAACGACCTGCGGATTCTCAGAATAGCCTCCCTCGGAGGAGTTCTGAATCTTTATTAATATGAGTTTTTGCTGTGAGATGATCCTGCGAGCCGAGGATCAGGGCCGGTCTGTATGGATAGAGTGCAAATCAGACCTTCTTTTCATTCAATAACAACATCCGATACCTGGAGGTTCTGGACGTCTGATGATGCAAAATTAAGAAATTTCCAATTATTTTCAAAATTTTATAGTTTATCGGAATATTTATCACAGTTCGACCACAATCCCGGTTATGCAATATTTTTACGGCCTGCGGGGAGACGGTGACTTCCAAGGAATGGCGATAAAACAGATAATTTAGGAGCAGATACAAACTTTCCCTAAGTGCAAATGTTAATTATTTTAAAACAATCAATACAGAATCATGCGAAAACTTCCAGTGCTCGCCTTGGCTGCGTTCTGCGCTCTGGGCGCTATCGCCGAATGGCATTTTCCCGAGAAATACACCGGACCTGTAACCCCGACCACCGACACGACCTGGCACGCCGACATCCTTCCGGGCTATGAGGCCCGCTATGTCAATCAGGGGGAGGCATTCGACGGTCCGTGCCGGAGCACGATTGTCCGCAAGTTGGCTCCTCGAAAAAGCAAACGGGCTTTCCTCTACATTCATGGATTTAACGACTACTTCTTCCAAAAAGAAATGGGAGAACGTTTTGTCGATTCCGGCTATAATTTCTATGCGGTTGATCTCAGACGTTACGGACGCAGTTGGGAACCATGGCAATATCCTTTCAATATCCGCGACCAGAAGGAGTATTTCGCGGATATAGATTCCGCTCTTGCTCAGATTAGACGCGATGGAAATATTGACATCACGCTTGGCGGTCATTCCACGGGGGGACTGACTGTGGCGTATTTCGCTGCTTCACGCGGATATTCGACCGGAGTTCAGAGAGTCGTGACCGATTCCCCGTTTCTGGAATGGAATTTCAGCCCGTTCATGCGAAACGTTGCCGCTCCGGTTATCGGTTGGCTCGGGAAGGCCTTCCCGAATTCAAAGATCAAGCAAGGACACTGCGACGGCTACGCATATAGTCTTCTGAAAGAATTTCACGGAGAATGGGAATACAACACAGACTGGAAGATGATTTATTCTCCCCCGGTGACTTATAGTTGGGTCGGCGCCATCAACAGAGCGCAGTCCGAATTGATGAAGAATGCCAAGAATATCGTTGTTCCAATTCTCGTGATGCACAGCAGCCGAAAGATTGACGGCTGCAACTGGGAGCCTGTTTTCCAGACCGGGGATGCCGTTCTTGACCCGGCTATGCTTCAGGCAAGGGGTGAGAAATTGGGACATATCCGAGAAGTCTGCACAATAGACAGCGGACTGCACGACCTCATACTCTCCGAATCCCCCCACAGAGAGGCTGCATACGACACAATCTTCTCCTTCATCAGACGCCACTGAGCGAACGCGACTCACGGGCCGTTTTCTTCCGACAATTGACATCAATACCCTGATACATTTCGGATTTGAGTTTTGCAAAGAGATGGTTTGTGAAACTCAAATCCATCAATTATATTTGCAATATGGAACACATCGCACATGATAACCTAACCATAACCGAACTGCGGGAGCTTCTAAACCTTGCCGCTCCCTTGCGCCGCTCCCTTCTTCCACATCTGAGCGAATCCGAAAGAGAACGATTGCAATCGACGCTCAACCGGGCACGCAAGCCGGGATTGGCGGCCCACGACCGATTCGGATTGCCACAGGCGATCATGACCCTACGGACTGCCAACTGCTTCGCAGAGATGGTTGATCCGGACCGCAACATTCTTCTGGCAATCATTCTTGACACGGCTCTTCGGAACGAGGTCGTAAACCGCGAGGAAATACTTGCCGACTGGGGGGAGGATGTGACATCACTCATTGACGGTCTGGAGGCTGTAAGAAAATATTCCAACCGCAATTCCGCCACCAATCAGGAGAATTTCCGAGGGCTTATTCTCTCCCTGGCCCATGATATCCGGGTAATTATCATGATGATAGTGGAGAATCTGACGCTCATGCGGGCAATCAACCATCATCCCGACGAAGAGTGGGTTCGCAATGTTGCTTTTGAAGCCAACTGTCTTTATGCTCAACTTGCACACCGCCTTGGTC
>CAMWRW010000009.1 GCA_947176755.1 uncultured Porphyromonadaceae bacterium | reverse complement strand
CTGCGGAAGTATCTCTCCAATGCTCCATTAGATAAAATCTGTTCTACAAAACGCATGATAGCCTGAAAATCAGGATTAAATTCAGCGTCCTGTCTGAATTTTTATACGAATTTTTCAAATTCACTCTGTTCGTCCGACAAGAATTGTATTGTGTACATTGTACAACTATCGCTGCTGTTTACCAAAAGCAGTTCTACTTCGCTCATAACACCTTGCGTTTATAATGGTAACGCAAAGTTACGAAAATAGTTTTACATAAATGTAAAACATAATGGGATTATTTTACAACACGTCCGAGACGGAGAAGGCGAAAGATTCGCGGTAGGTTATTTTCTCGCAGCCGATGCAGAGGGTATCGAATTGATAAACAAACTTGACACGCCAACCACGCGCCTCAAATTCCTTCACCACGTTATAGTGGGATTTTAGGTAGTTGACGGCTTAGCTTAAGCCGAGGGGGAGTGAATCGCAATATTGGTTCATTCTTCGTATTTGCGCGGGCGCGGGGCGACGATGCGGAGGAGCTTCGGGGTGAAATCGGTGATCTCTATCGTCGGTTGTCGGTCTTCTTTCTGCAATCGGAACGGCAGAATGAATTCGGGGTCTATCATACGCGCTTTTTCGGGATTTATTATGCTTAGATAGTCGTAATATCCGATGTGACGCCCGCCCATCGATTTTAAATGCGGGGTCTCGATCTGAAGATCTATCAGTCGCCCGTTGCCACTCTCCTCCGCCATTTTGCGTGCAAGCGCTATCAGAGCTACCTTGCTTGCTGAAGGCACGCGTGAAAACATGCTTTCGCCAATGAAATTTCCGTTATCTGTGATGATGCCGTAAAGTCCTCCGACAAGGCGGTCGCCGTCGTGCGTGTCCCACACTTCTACGGATCCGGCCTTCCCCTTTTCCGACAGGCGGCTGTAGATTTCCTTGATGTCGTTGCTCAACCATGCCCCATCCATCTTGTCGCGCCCGTCAACCGTGCGGCATGCTTCTATCACGTCAGGGAAAGCTTTGTTGAAGCTGACTTTATAACGTCGGCCGTTGAGAAGGGTGCGCATTGAATGAGACACATGGATTTCTTCCGGAAAGAGAACAAAGCGGTCGAGCGGGGCATGCCATCGGGGCATGTCCGCGTCCTGATAGCCGAACCAGGGGAAAATTCCATATTCGTAGGAGAGCGAGACACTTTCCTCGCTCAATTCGGGTCCATAGCATAACAATGTCATGTCCGGGTCGTTACCACTCGCCATTCTCGGATCAGGAAACCAATATTCGTCCGAATCTTCGGGAACAAGAAATGAATAGATGTATATTTTTGCGGCCCGATCCTCGCCAATAATTCTTAGCGCATCCAGATGGTCGAACAGGTTAGCCGTGGTTTCGTCTATCTCTCTCATGCCTTTATGATTATCTGATCATTCTCGCCTATCACTTTTGCTTGGCCGCCATTTCGCAGTTTCCCGAATAGGATTTCTCTCGACAGGGGTCTTTTCACCAACCGGTCGATCACGCGATCAAGTTCGCGGGCTCCGTATTCGCGCGTGATTCCTTTTTTCAACAGGAGGGTGCGGGCGGCGTCCGAAACTTCAAGCGTGACACCCCGCTTGGAGAGTTTTTCGGAGAGTCGACGGATCGATTTGTCAAGAATCATGGATGCCATCCGGGAATCCATACGGTTGAAGGGGACAACGGCACTCAGGCGGTTGATAAACTCGGGTTTGAACAATCGTTTGATTTCCGCGCCCATCTCGGCTCCGGGATCGGGTTCGGACTCAAATCCGGGACGGGCTCGCATTGCAAACTGAGCGCCGGCATTAGAGGTCATTATGAGAATGACGTTGCCGAACTGAGCCTCGCGGCCTTGATTATCCGTGAGACGGCCATAGTCCATGATCTGAAGAAGAATGTTGAATATGTCGGGGTGTGCTTTTTCTATTTCGTCAAGGAGGAGCACGCTCCCGGGCGAGCGTCGGACTGCATCCGTGAGCAAGCCGCCGTCATCATAACCGACATATCCGGCAGGAGCTCCGATAAGTTTGGCCACGGAATGTTTTTCGGAATACTCACTCATATCGAACCGGATCAACGGCACGTCGAGTTCATCGGCCAGCACAACGGAGAGTTCTGTCTTTCCGACTCCCGTCGGCCCGACAAACAGGAAAGATCCTATCGGTTTTCCCTCCTCTCCGAGACCTGCCCTCGACATCAGAACGGCCTCCACGACATCCTCGACGGCCTTATCCTGACCGTAAACGCGGCTGCGGATGCGCTCGTCAAGACGATTCCAGACATCACGCGTCTCATCATCGGCCGTGTCATCGGAGGCATCGGCAATCTTCGCCTTGGCGATTCTTTCGGCGACCTCCCCTATTAGCTTTTTATCCACTTCGTGCTCCCCGTCGGCATCAGGATGAATCCGACGCCAAGCTCCCGCTTCGTCAATCAGATCGATCGCTTTGTCGGGGAGGAATCGGCCGTGGATATGCCGGGCGGCAAGCGCCACGGCATAATCTGCCACGCCATCCTGATAAGCCACCTCGTGAAATTTCTCATACTCCGGAATCAAGGCCGCCAGAATTTCCTTGGCCTCCTCTACCGTCGGCTCCGGAACATCAATTTCCTGGAAACGTCGGGCAAAGGCGCGGTTATTTGCAATCGAGCGCTTGTAGTCGTCGTATGTGGTTGCCCCTATGAAGCGTATGGAGCCCTCTTCGAGATAACGTTTGAGTATATTCGACGCATCCAGATCATTTCCGGAAGTCGCTCCGGCACCGATCAGGGTGTGGATCTCATCAATATAGAGGATTGCATTTTTTTCGCCTGCCACACCTTTCAGAATCTTCTGCAAACGCTCCTCGAATTCTCCGCGCATCTTCGTGCCGGCCACGAGCGAGCCCATCTCCATTGCATATATTCGGGCTCCCGCGAGATTCGGAGGGACATCTCCCTGCTCTATCATTCGGGCGAGACCATATATAATCGCGGTTTTACCAACGCCGGGCTCGCCTATATGGAGGGGGTTATTCTTATCTTTTCGCGAGAGAACAAGCAATGTGCGTTCAAGTTCACTTTTCCTGCCAATAAGCGGATTTTTCCCTTCAAGATTATCATTTATGCAGACAACAAGTTTATGCCAGTCCTTATTGCCTTCCGGTTTACGAGGAGACTCCGGGAAGCCAAAATCTTCCGGAAATTCATCAAAATAATCATAGTCGTCGTCTCCGAGGGCTTCTCCCGACTTTACTTTTTCCAGATCATATTCCTTTTCGAGCAATTTTTCAATTTCGGTAAAGGGAAGCAATTCCACATCCTCGGCGGGGTCGTATTCAGAGATAAACTGATTCAGGAAATAGGGATAGTTGGAACCAAGACAACGAAGCACGGCATCCTCGGCTGCGACCCGATCAACCTGAGGATAGGCATTGATAAAGTGCGTAATGTCGGCTTTCTCCTGCGAAGATGAGGCAGCACTCTCGATGGCCACATCAAGCAGCATTTCGGAAAGTATGGATAATTCAGGGACGAAGTCAATGATGTCGGGCACACGTTCCAGCTTATCGAGTTTATCGGATATGATAATAAAGGGAGTCGGAATCGGAGTCTTCATCACACCGTCAAGACTCTCGCGGAATTCATCCATTCCGAAAAGGACATATCGAAAATGGTCGGGTGAGACAAATTCATGGCGTCGTGACTCGGCAAGACGGAAGGCTTCTATTATAAGTTTTTTAAGATTTCCAGAAATATGTTCCATTATGACAGTTGAATTATAAACTAATAATCGGAATCGGCAGGTTCGACAGTCAGATTCAAAGGATAGCCTTTGTCGCGGGCCATGCGGATTGCTTTTCGCGCTTTTGACACGGCCACATCGTAGGAATAAGTTCCTACAACGGCGGAGCCTTCCGTGTGGATCTTCATCATTATAGCCCGGGCATCCGCGGGATTGTAGAAGAAGATTTTAAGAAGGATGAGCACAACCAAATCCATCGTGGTGAAATCATCATTGTGCATTATGACCTTGTAACGCTCCGGGGTTTCCACACCCACGCGGTCGCTTGTTTGTTGCCAACTTCGGGGCATAACGATAATAGGATAAAGAATGAAAGATAAAGACAGATTCCTCGATCACGGTCGAGGAATCTGCCGGGAAAAACTGTTACAAAACGGGATGTGACGTTCGGCGTCTCACTCCCCGGTAGCCACTTGCTCCTTGAAACAATCGGCAGGCTTGAATGCGGGGATATTATGGGCCGGGATAATCACGGACGTGCCTTGACGGATATTGCGTGCCGGCTTTTCTGCACGAGGTTTGACAATAAAACTGCCGAAACCGCGAAGATAGACATTTTCGCCTTCCGAGAGGCTATCTTTAACAACTTTCATGAATTGCTCCACGATATCAAGCACGGCTGCTTTTTCAAGACCTGTGGAGCGTGCAATTTCATTTACAATGTCTGCCTTTGTCATGACTTAAGAAATATAGAGGGTTAAGGATAGTTTAATCTGCGATTCCTTCCGTTTGAGAGAAATCCTCGGATGCAGAATTCTCCGAGGGCCCTTCGGGTTCAAGGCGCGGAGCGTAGGAGGGGCGCTCGTAGCCATAATCGCCGTCGTTCGCGTAGCTGTAGTTGTTGTAGCCGCGACTATAAGTGCCATACCGGTTGGGACGCGAGTAGCTGTTCGAATAACCGTTATAGGGTCGGGAATATGAATTGTTGAATTGCCGGCGATCAAGGAGGCGTGAGAAATACTGGGATTTTTTCCATTCTCCCATATCGTCATAATAATCGACGGCTTCCGTTACATATTTCTCTCGATCATCGCCTTTTGCATGTTTGACGAGTTGGGTATAGACGTCGTATATCCGGCGTTTCTCCTCTTCGTAATCTCCGGCTTTCGCTTCTTCAAGAATAGAGACGCATTCATCGATAAAGTCTTCATATCTATCGGGGAGCCATTCTTCGGCCAGACGACAAAGATAGAGCACGACTTTGGGGGAATTTCTGTCGATTTCGTTGCGAGAGGCCACTGCATCAGACAACTTTTCGCGCAGCTTGTCGAGCTCCTCCATCACGATTTCATTTTCGGAGAAAGCCTCTTCAATCTGGGCGGCAAGATCGGAGATTATTCTCTGACCGTTTCCGGAATATGGATTCTGGCGACAGAGGAAATGGAACATCTGAGCCACATTTTTCACTCCGTGGATGGTGTTGGCCTGCGGGCCGACCGGACCGTCGAAACAAGAGAAGAGCACTTCCTGACCCGTGCGAATGGGTTCGAGAGTGGCGCGATTAATATTGAAGTAGATATCTTTCCCTTCCTTGTCGGTGATAAATCCGAATTTCGGGCCGATCTGCTTGATGTGGCCGGAGGCGGGCATCCATAGAGAGCTCAGGAGGGCGTAGCGCTCGGGATCAACGGCAAGTCGCAAGCGTTGATCATCCTGACGAAATACATTGCGCGGTTTGCGTCCGGGCACTCGGTCGAGGTCAATCTTGCCGACAATCTTGAGATTGACCGGAGGGAGCTCTTCGGTTTCGTAATGATCGTTGAACGGCATTCCCTCTTTTTCATTCAAATTCTCGTCTTCGGTCAGCGTGTCCTCAGGTTGAACATCCTCCGCTTTTGTTTCGACGGGGACTTTGTTATCGACATCTTCAATATGACAGACACATTCTATTGCACGCAATGCCACGGCCTTTACGAATCCGCCTTCAGACTCAAGATAAATAAATGTCTCATCAATTCCCTGAAGTTTTCCATTGATTGTCGTCTTTGATGCGGTTGTAACAACGGCCAGATAATCACCGGAACTAAATTGCGAAAAAAACTCTTTCATTAAATTATTTATTTAAAATTTATATTTTGCAGACTAATTAGGGTTATTCGGCCTCGGGCCACAGATTCAAATTCCAAAGGGGGCTGGTCATAAACCTCAACTTTTGTCTGCTAAAGTCGACTTCACCTTTGTATTTGACAAAGTTAATCAAATTAAGTTAATTTCTTCCCACTTTTCACCATTTTTTTCACATTTCACGAATATGTTGCCGGCGACGCACTTAAAAGGATGCGCCGCCGGCCGGTAAAATGTATCTTCTCAGGGGAATTCCACCTCCTGATCAGCGAATGAAGAGGAGCTCGCGATATTTGGGGAGTGGCCAGATTTCGTTATCGACCATCAGCTCGAGCTTATCGACATGATAACGGATTTTTTCCATCAACGGAAGCACATTGTCATGATAAGCGATTGCTTTTTCGCGTTCGCTTTCGATCCGGTTGGCTTTCTTGCGCTGCTCGACCATTTCATCGACCGACGCCTTTATCACGGAGACATGGCCGGCGATGTTCTCGATATTGGTCTTGTCCTGGGCGGCAATAGTCTCGGCCTTCTCTTTGCTGAAAAGCTGGTTGACTTTATAAACGTTGTCAAGAAGCACCGACTCGTAGCGGACGGCAGCGGGGATTATATGGTTGATTGCCATATCCCCGAGAACACGGCTCTCGATCTGGACTTTTTTAGTGTACATTTCCCATTTCACCTCGTTTCGGGCCGCGATTTCCTTGCGGGACAGGACTCCGGTCTTTTCGAACATCTCGACATTTTCGGGATGCATATAGATGTCGTACATGAGCGGAGCGGAAGTTTCCGTGTCGAGGCCGCGTCGAGCCGCCTCCTCTTTCCATTCATCGGAGTAGCCGTTGCCATCGAAATGGATCGGTTTTGCTTCGACAATCAGACGGCGGACTTCTTCGAGAATCGCTTTTTCAACAGGCTCGCCATCTTTTACGCGCTTGTCGATGATGTCGGCAAAGCGATTTAGCTGGTGAGCCACGGCGGCGTTAAGGGCGATCAGGGCGGAGGCATTGTTGGCCGACGAACCGACGGCTCGATATTCGAAACGGTTTCCGGTAAATGCAAAGGGACTCGTGCGGTTCCGGTCGGTGTTGTCGAACATAAGCTCCGGAATCTGGGGGAGCCCGAGAGTCATCTTCTCTTTCCCTTCGACACGAATTTCGGTTGTGTCGGTCTCTTCGATACTCTTCAGGACATCCGAGAGCTGGGATCCGAGGAACATGGATATAATCGCCGGAGGAGCCTCGTTCGCCCCGAGGCGATGAGCGTTGGTGGCGTTGATGATAGAGGCTTTGAGCAAACCGTTATGACGGTGGACGGCAGACATAACGTTGGCGATGAATGTGACAAAGCGCAGGTTTTCGATCGAGGTCTTGCCGGGGGCGAAAAGGAGGTCGCCCAGGTCGGAGGAGAGACTCCAGTTGTTGTGTTTTCCGGAACCATTGACGCCGGCGAAGGGTTTTTCGTGAAGAAGCACACGGAAGTTATGGCGTCTGGCCACTTCCTCCATCACCGACATCAGGAGCAAGTTATGGTCGTTGGCAAGGTTTGCTTCCTCATAAATCGGGGCGAGTTCAAACTGATTCGGGGCGACTTCGTTATGCCGGGTCTTGACAGGAATACCGAGAAGATGGGCCTGATGCTCAAGGTCGAGCATGAAGGCTTCGACACGAGCCGGAATCGAGCCGAAATAGTGGTCTTCAAGCTGCTGATTCTTGGCTGAGTCATGGCCGGTAAGGGTCCGTCCGGTCATCACAAGGTCAGGGCGGGCGTCGTAGAGAGCTTCGTCAACGAGGAAATACTCTTGTTCCCATCCGAGATTGCAAGTGACATGCTTAACGTCGGGATTAAAGAACTTGACCACACGGGTTGCGGCGCGGTCAAGGCTATTGAGCGAGCGGAGAAGCGGGGTCTTGTAGTCAAGGCTCTCTCCGGTATAGGAGATGAAAACGGTCGGGATACAGAGAGTGTTTCCAACGATGAAGGCGGGGGAAGAGATATCCCATGCGGAATAGCCGCGGGCTTCGAATGTGTTGCGGATTCCTCCGTTGGGGAAAGAGGAGGCGTCGGGTTCCTGCTGAACGAGAAGCTTGCCGCTGAATTTCTCGACCATTCCGCCTTTACCGTCATGTTCGGCGAAAGCGTCATGTTTTTCGGCCGTGCTTCCGGTGAGTGGATGGAACCAATGGGTATAATGGCGCGCACCATTATCGATTGCCCAGCGTTTGATTCCCTCGGCAACACTGTCGGCAACTTCAAGCGAAAGGGGACGCCGGTTGTCGATAGCATCGACGAGCGCATCGTAGGTGGCTTTTGGGAGATATTCAAGCATCTTCCTGCGATTGAAAACCTGACGTCCGTAAAAGCGGTCGACACGTTCATCGGGTAATTGAACCTTCACCGGTTTACGCCCGGATGCTTCAGACACGCTTTTAAATCTGTAGTTCGACATAATATAAAATAAAGTTGAGTTAAATATTCTTCGAGACAGCGAGAAGGCGTTCCATAGCTTTCTCGGTGTTTTCTCGGGTATTGAACCCGGTGAGGCGGATATAGCCTTCGCCATTGCTTCCGAAACCGGAACCGGGCGTGCAGCTGATATGAGCCTCTTTGAGGAGTCGGGCGAACAGATCCCAGGAGTTTTCTCCGTTGGGGCTCTTCACCCACACGTATGGGGAGTCAACACCGCCGAAAACGAGGAATCCTGCATCTTGCATACGCATGCGTATCAGAGCGGCATTTTCAAGGTAATATTCGACATTGGCTTTGGTCTGGGCCAATCCTTCGGGAGTATAGAGAGCTTCGGCGCCGCGCTGGATGATGTAGCTCGCGCCGTTGAATTTCGTGGTCTGACGGCGGAGCCAGAGTTTGCGGAGGCTGATCTTGCGACCCTGGCCGTCGCTACCCTTCAGCACCTCGGGGACAACCGTGTAGCCACAACGAAGGCCGGTGAAACCTGCGGTCTTGGAGAAACTCCGCACTTCAATCGCCACTTCCTTCGCTCCCTCGATTTCATAGATGGAATGAGGCACGGCAGGGTCGGAAATATAGGCACAATAAGCTGAGTCGTAAATAATCAGGGCGCTTTCCCGACGGGCATAGTCAACCCAGGCCTTAAGCTCGTCGCGAGAGAAGGAAGTTCCGGTCGGGTTGGCAGGAGAACAGAGATAGATCACATCGGCATGGGCGGCGGGAGGAACGGGCTTGAAGCCATTTTCCGCCGTGCATTCGAGATAAAGGAAATTGCTCCAGCGGCCATCCTCGAGACGGCCTCCGCGACCGTCGATCACATTGGCGTCGACATACACGGGATAACCCGGGTCGGTGACGGCCACTGTCGAATCAACCGAAAATATATCACCGAGGTTGCCGAGGTCGCTTTTTGCACCGTCGGAAATAAAAATTTCATTATCCGCGATGTCGACGCCTCTCGAGGCATAATCCCCTTCGGCCACAGCGCGACGAAGGAAGTCATAACCCTGTTCGGGTCCATAACCGTGGAACGTGCGGCTTGCAGCCATATCTTCAACGGCACGGTGCATGGCCTCCACGGCAGCCTGAGGAATCGGCAGCGTGACATCCCCGATATCCATTCTGATTACTTCGACACCGGGATTCTGTTCTTTAAATTCACGCAGACGGGCTGCAACAGTGGAGAAGAGATAAGACTCGGGCAACTTCTCAAAATTATCGTTGATTCTCATATTTCAAAAAAATTGTGTTCGGCTCAAGGGCCGTCGAATTGAATATTAAGTTCGGCACGAAGGCCTCGTATATAAATAGGGAACGCGCCCCGCCGGGCGCGTTTTGTTATTTCGGAGGGTAGAAAATTCCATCACAGACGAAAGTTGCCGGGCCTGTCATCATGACATGGCCGGTCGTTTCATCCCAGTCTATATGCAGCGTTCCTCCCAGGAGCCTTATATCGGTGTGTCGCGAGGCAAGGCCGTTGATAGCCGCGGCCACGGCCGTGGCGCAAGCGCCGGTGCCGCAGGCAAGCGTTTCCCCGGAGCCCCTTTCCCAGACACGCATTTCTATTGTGGAGGGATCGAGGACGCGCGCGAATTCTATATTTGCTTTTCGAGGGAAAATGGAAGCCGTCTCAAGCGAAGGGCCTTCCCCGAGAACCAGTTCATCCGTGATTTCATCGACGAATATCACGCCGTGAGGGTTGCCCATGCTGACAGCAGTGATTCTATATTCCCGACCCCGGGGGTCGATGTAAGGTTCAGCAATTCGTTTCTCCGGATTTTCCGATAGGACCGGCACCAGAGCGGGAGTCAGCTCCGGAAGGCCCATATCGACAGTCACGCTCTCCACCACCCCGTCTTTCAGATGGAGGTGAAGAATCTTTATGCCGGCCAATGTTTCGAGAGAAATTTCCCGACTATCAGTTATCCCCTTTTCGAAAAGATACTTGGCGACACAACGCGTGGCATTTCCGCACATCTCGGCTTCGCTGCCGTCGGCATTGAACATGCGCATTCTGAAGTCGGCCCTGTCGGAGGGGAGGATGACCACAAGACCGTCGGCACCTATGCCGAAGTGGCGATCGCTAACCTGTCGGCTGAGTTCCGACAAATTATCTGGAACGCCGGACAAGCCATTGATATAGATATAGTCGTTGCCTGCACCATGCATTTTAGTGAAGGGCAAGCCGACCAATGAATTTTCCTTATTATTGAGAACTTTTTCCACGTCTGCAAAATTAATAAATCCGTGTCAATCCACAAACTTTACGCTGATAATTCGTATTACGCACCCGGGTTGCCTCGGATCGGCGGCAAAATCAATTTTATGAAACCGACGGGTATTATTTTCGTATCTATCTCCTGAGAGCTTGCAATATGCCAATCTTTAAACCGTTAATAAATATAAAACAACATATCTCGGGAACAGCGGCAAAGTGATTCAGAAGTACATGGACTTGGCTTGAGAAAAACCAACAACTTAATCATAATGAAAAAATTTCTTTCAATTTTCACCGTATGCGCAATAGCGCTGATGGGATTCAGCACGGTTTCATGCAGCAAGGATAACGAACCTTCCAACTCCTCATATAACAGTGGAGACAAGGGGTCCTCACAGGCGATGATCGACCGTCTCGTGTCGAATGATATTCCCAACGAAGGTTGGTCGGGTTCGCTTACAGATGGCGTTGCCCGTTACGGCATCAGCGACGATTACGACGAGGGAGAGTATCTTTCGTTCGTTATGGATAATGGCGTTTGTCAGGGTGCGTCGCTCAATCTTGTGTTCGAGTCCTCCTCGATCGCGAAAAGAATCGCTAAGATTCTAAATTCCGGAGAATTAGGAGACTTCGATGATGATGACGATGATGAATGGTTGAGTCCTGCAAAAGTTAAGGAAGAGGGAAAAGGCGTGATCGGTGTCCCCAAGTTCTCGGGCAAGGCACTCCGCCGGATGACTTCATTGGTGAAAGCTACGCGTGCCAACGGTCTTGTTATCCCCGTTTCCTGCAAGGGGAATGTCGTCTATGTCATGATTCCCAATTTCGTCGGGACCCATTCACAGGATATCCTTAATGTCGTAGGATACTGGACCGGCAACGTCTATACCCTCCCCGACCATATCGTGTTCGGTAAATATTCCAACGGCGTGTATACCTGCGACGACCTTTACGGAGTTGGTCTGAACTATCGCATCGAGACCACGTTCGATAGTCAGGACTACTGCACGGGCTACAAGACAATCGTGACCTGTCCGACCGAAGACTGGGCTTATCTGATGTATGCCACCCTTGATGAACAGGCCGACGAGATGTACGAAGAGTATGGCGTCCGCCCCACTCTGAGCTTGAACAACAAGAAAGTGACAATGGATGCGGTCATTATCGGCGATGTCAGTCGCGACGAAGTGTTCTCGATGATCTGCTTCATGGACTGGGCCAACAACCGCCCCTTCCTTCTGAATATGTTTTAATGAGGGGGTATTATCTACACGTGCCGTTCTGTCGGCACAAGTGCCTTTATTGTGATTTCTTCACGGCGGGACACCGTCTCGCCGACTGGGATTCATTCACGCGCGCGGCTATCGGGGAGATGGCCGCGCGTCTCCCTATATTTAATGAGGAGTCCGACCGGGCGAGTGCCGGCAAGGAATCGACAATATACTTCGGAGGGGGTTCCCCCTCACTCCTGCCGCCGGAGCACTTTCGCGCTTTGGCAGATTGTTTCCTCAATGCCGCGAGGAGCGAACTGCGGGAGTTTACAGTCGAGGTGAATCCGGAAGATGTCACGGAGGAATCGGCTGCCTTATGGAAATCGGCGGGGGCCACACGCATTAGCATGGGCATCCAGAGTCTCGTCGACAGCGAACTGAAGTCAATCGGAAGAAGACACACCGCCGATCGCGCTCTGCGGGCATTTGAAATACTTAGAAAGGAATTCAGCAACATATCTGTCGACCTTATTTTCGGGCTGCCGGGCCAGACCGAGAAAACATTATCTCAAACACTGGAGGGTTTCATTAGTCTGCGTCCGGAGCACGTTTCGGCCTATTCATTGATGTATGAGGAAAGAACGGCCTTGACCGCTTTGCGCGACAGCGGGAGAATAGAGCCTGTGGAAGAGACGTCGTCATTGAGAATGTTTGAGATGATTTCCGGGAAACTCGCCGAGGAGGGATATCAACAATATGAACTGTCGAATTATTCACTTCCCGGCAAGGAATCAATCCACAATTCCTCATATTGGAAACGAACCCCCTATTTAGGAATCGGACCTTCGGCACACAGTTATAACGGAACGAACCGCCGGAGAGCAAACCGACCCGACCTGTTTGCCTACCTCCGACAAGGATGGAGTCCGGAAATGGTGGAGGAAGAAATTCTCGACAGCGATCAACTCCGGGAGGAGATGATCATGACCGGACTGAGAATGAGGGAGGGAATAGATCTTGTTGAATTTGAAATAAAATTCGGAAAGAGAGCGATGGAGACGCTCATAAAGGAGGCAACCCCCTTCATGAGCGACAAGTTTCCCGAAGGGCCTGCCGCAATGCTTGCAGAGGGACATCTCTCGCTCACCCGACGCGGAATAATGATTGCAGATGAAATAATAGCAGCGTTATTCTGAAATCAGCCAAATCGAGGAAAAAGCCAAAGGGAGCAGAAAGAAAACGGAACATTGAATTCTGCGTCTTATGTTTTTAAACATACTGATATTTTATTGCTTATTGCCGGATTATTGCTAATTTGCGCATGGTTTTGAAGGCGACACATCAATTGCCCTAATATCTCTCAGCGCTCTCCCGGAGGCGAGCGTGTGTCAGACCGGCAAACCATGAGAACACAAATAACCATGAACTTAAAATCTAAATCACATGAAGATTTATAAGACCAACGAGATCAAGAATATCGCCCTTCTCGGAGCCAAAGGCTCGGGCAAGACTACACTCGCAGAATCAATGATTTACGAGTGTGGAGTGATCAAACGTCGCGGCACGATTGACGCCGGCAACACCGTTTCCGACTATTTCCCCGTCGAGAAAGAATATGGCTATTCAGTGTTCTCCACCGTCTTTAACGCAGAATTCAACAATAAGAAGCTCAATATCATTGACTGCCCGGGAGCCGACGATTTCGTCGGAAATGCCTACACGGCGCTCGGCGTGACAGACATAGGTCTGATCCTTGTTGACGCGGAATATGGAGTCGAGGTCGGCACGCAGAATATTTTCCGCACCACCGAGGAGCTGCACAAGCCTGTGATCTTCGCCGTTAACCAGATGGATGCGGAAAAAGCAGATTTTGACAATGCAATTGAATCTATCCGCGAATCTTTCGGCAAAAAAGTTGTCCAGATACAATATCCCCTGCAGTCGGGCCCGAATTTCCATTCCATGATCGACGTTCTTCTGATGAAGAAATATGAATGGGGTCCCGACGGAGGAGTTCCGACAATCAGCGAGATTCCCGAGGAGGAAATGGAACGTGCCCGCGAACTCAATCAGATACTGGTCGAGGCGGCCGCAGAGAACGACGAAAACCTGATGGAGAAATTCTTCGATCAGGGAAGCCTGACGGAGGATGAGATGCGCGAAGGAATCCGCAAAGGTCTGATCAAACGCGATATTTTCCCGGTTGTTGTTCTTTCAGCAGCCAAGGATATGGGTGTCCGCCGTTTGATGGAATTCCTGGGAAATGTCTGCCCGTTCGTCGACGACATGCCGGCCCCCCATACGGTATCGGGAGAAGAAGTACACCCCGATGCATCGGGACCGCTTTCCGTGTTCGTGTTCAAGACATCGGTAGAGCCGCATATTGGCGAAGTGTCATATTTCAAAGTCATGAGCGGCACATTGAAGGCCGGCGCCGACCTTGAGAACGTCACCCGCGGAGGCAAGGAACGCCTCGCCCAGATATTCACCGTATGCGGCCAGCTGCGCACTCCTATCGACACACTGGAGGCCGGCGATATAGGCGCGTCTGTGAAACTTAAGGATGTCCGCACCGGCAACACCCTCGATGAAAAAGGATGCGACTATCAGTTTGACTTCATCAAATATCCCTCTCCCAAATTTGTCCGCGCGATCCGCCCCGTGAACGAGGCAGACGCAGAGAAACTCTCCGGCATCCTCACCCGCATGCACGCCGAAGATCCGACCTGGATTATCGAACAGTCGAAGGAATTGAAACAGACACTCGTAAAGGGCCAGGGAGAATTTCATCTCCGCACACTCAAATGGCGCATCGAGAACAATGAGAAACTTCCGATCGTGTTCGAGGAACAGAAGATTCCCTATCGCGAGACAATCACTAAGGCGAGTCGCGCCGATTACCGCCATAAGAAACAGTCGGGAGGTTCGGGACAGTTTGGAGAAGTCCATCTGATCATAGAGCCCTACACGGAGGGAATGCCCGAGCCGGACGGCTACAAATTCGGCTCTCAGGAATTCAAGCTGAAAGTCCGCGACAAACAGGAAGTGCCTTTGGATTGGGGCGGCAAGCTCGTGGTCTATGACTGCACGGTCGGCGGATCAATCGACGCACGTTTCATCCCTGCAATTGTCAAAGGCCTTATGGACCGTATGGAACAAGGTCCTCTGACGGGAAGCTACGCCCGCGATGTCCGCGTGATGATTTACGACGGAAAGATGCACCCCGTAGATTCCAACGAAATCTCCTTCCGTCTTGCCGGTCGAAATGCCTTCTCCCAGGCATTCCGCGAAGCAAACCCGAAGATTCTCGAACCGATATATGATGTGGAAGTGCTCACTCCCGACGACACGATGGGCGACATCATGAGCGACCTTCAGGGACGGCGTGCAATCATCATGGGCACAGAATCTGAAAAGGGCCTCAGCAAGATCCTTGCAAAAGTTCCTCTCAAAGAGATGGCCAACTATTCAACGGCCTTAAGCTCGCTCACCGGCGGACGTTCTTCATTCTCGATGAAGTTTGCAAGCTATGAGCTTGTGCCCGGCGATGTTCAGGAGAAACTCCTCAAAGAATATGCCGCAAGCCACACTGACGAATAATAGACTAAATTCTGACAAATTAATGAAGGGGCATGTCGACAACAATCGGCATGTCCCTTAAACTTGCACATTTTATATCCTGTCATTGCATTATTACCCATTCAGTTTGCAATATTTTTATTAACTTGCAACCAATTTCCACTATAAACAATATTTATGACAAAACTTAATCAACAGATTACTCTGCTTGCCGCTACAATCGGGATTGCCTGCGGAAGCTCCTTGCCGGCTTTGGCGGATGCAAAGAAGGAGATTGTTGAGATAGCCTCTGTGATGGACGTGGAATGTCCGGGCGACACCATGGCGGTTGCTCCCTCGCGTTACATTTCATTCCGCTCGACGGAAAAGGATAGCGAACTGTCCAAAATCTTGAACAAAGACCGACTGAGACAAAACCGGGAAATACCTCTACCCCATTTCGCCATCCATTCACCGGACTATAAATTTGCACTTACCATCGGAGGAAAGATCGACCCCATAATGGGATTTGATCTCGGCAACGACCTCTATTCACAGTCCGGCCTGAATTTCCTCACCCAACAGATTCCGGTTCCGCCCGGAAAATACAAGCGCTCGAATTTCTTCATAAGTCCGCTTGATGCGGCAGTCGATTTGGAGATTGTCGGATTGGGCGGGACTCCCGACCAGATCACGGGATATGTCAAGATTGCGACCTCCGGCGACACGAAAGCATTGATGCTGAACAGGGCCTATATCTCATGGAGAGGTTTTACAGTCGGTTTGAAAACGACTCTATTTGAAGATGATCTCGCGGCCTCTCCCCCGACAATCGACACGGAAGGGCCTTGCGGAATGGTTTCCGGGTCGGCTTACGAAATTTGCTATGTGACACCCTCTTTCAAAGGCTTCCGCGCGGCAATCGGTATTGAAAAGCCTACATTCTATTCCTCGACCGGCAACTATAACGGCACTGACTACACGGAATGGAACGGCAAGGTCATCAATGGAGAGAAAGTGTGCGATCCGACAGCTTACAATCAAGTTGTTCCGGACATTCCGATGTGGGTGGAATGGGCTCACAGCGATACAAACCGAGTTCGTATAAGCGGTCTCGTGCGCACGTTCAATTATCTTGACCTGCTCCGCGACCGCCGCCAGACAACTATGGGATGGGGTCTGATGCTTTCAGGCAACTTTAGCCCGGTCTCCCCGCTGATCTTCTATGTCCAAGGCGTTTACGGCAAAGGAATCGGTTCGTATATACAAGACCTGGCGGGACTGTCATTGTCTTTTACAGCTAATGAAGAAAAACCCGGCTATCTGACTCCTTCTCCGATGATGGGTCTTGATTTCGGAATCACTTATAATCTGACTCCGAAATGGCAGATTAACGGAATATTCTCCCACACGCGAATCTGGCGTGTGGAACACGCGGCCATAACAGGTGCTGAACAGAATCCCTATAACAATTACAAGTATGCCTACTATGCGGGAGGAAACCTTTTCTACAAGATTTCATCTTATTTTAAATGGGGCATTGAATACCTCTACGGCCAGCGCATGACGTGGAACGAGGGGTCGGGACATGTATCGCGCATTCAGACGATGATCCAGTTCACCATTTGATTCTTACAATTAAGACCCCAACCCATTCTTGTGGGTTGGGGTCTAACTAAAAAAGCTCCGATTCTCAACGGAATCGGAGCTTTTATTCTATTGTTTATTCAGATCTGATCAGAACCAGCGAACGTAGGCGAAGTCCTGACGGTGGGGCAGACGGTCGCTCTTGGGATACATGCGGAAGGCATAGCGGAACACGCCGGCCTGCTGCATATTGCCCTTGAGCTCATACGTGTAAACATCTCCATCATGTCCTACAATCTTGAGTTCCTGACGGCCTTTGTAGATCGAGTCACCGGCCTCTTCCTTGTAGGTTACGAGTTCGACACCGACTGCATCGCCGAGACCCTTCGTATTAATGACGCAACGAGCGGTGAAGTCATCGCCGGTGCGAGCTGCGCCGAGGTTGTCTTCGTGGAATTCGGCAGAAAGAATTTCAATCTGATCCCACTTGGAAACGACGTTTTCTTTCCATTCAACGATCTCACGAGCCTCTTTGAAGTCGTTGGCGGCGAGTTTGTGGAATCGTTTTGCCTCGGGCTCATAGAAACGGCTGATATAGTCATCGAGCTGACGCTTCATGGTGAAGTGAGGAGCGATGTGACCAATCGAGCGCTTGATATACTGAATCCATTCCGGAGAATAACCCTTGTAGTTCTTGTCGAAGTAGAGGGGCACGATTTCATTCTCGAGCATTGAATAGATTGTTGCGGCATCAAGTTTATCCTGCTGAGCCTGATCGGTGTAGGTGCGCTTGTCAGTTAGAGCCCAACCGGCTTTCTCGTCGAAGCGATAACCCTCGTACCACCATCCGTCGAGAACAGAGAAGTTGAGGACACCGTTCATTTCAGCCTTTTCGCCCGATGTGCCGGACGCCTCGAGAGGACGAGTCGGAGTGTTGAGCCAGATGTCAACTCCGGAAACAAGACGTTTGGCAACAATCATATTGTAGTCCTCAAGGAAGATAATCTTACCGGCGAACTGAGGCATACGGGAAATCTCGATGATACGCTTGATAAGACCCTGGCCGGCACCGTCGGCGGGATGAGCCTTGCCGGAGAAGATGAACTGAACGGGATACTGTTCGTTGTTCACGATCTTGGCGAGACGGTCAAGGTCGCTGAAGAGGAGGTGTGCACGCTTATAGGTTGCGAATCGGCGTGCGAAACCGATAAGGAGGGCGTTGGGGTTGATCTTGTCGACAATCTTGAGAACCTCAGTGGGATCGCCCTGATTCTTAAGCCATTTTTCCTTGAAGTCTTTCTTTACAAAGTCGATGAATTTGTTTTTCATCGTCATTCGCATGTTCCAGATTTCCTCATCGGGCACGTCGAAGATACCTTTCCAGAGTTCAGGATTGCTCTGGTCTTCAAACATTGCGGGATTAAGATGCTCGCCGTAGAAAGATTTCCATTCGGAAGCAGCCCAAGTCGGCATGTGAACGCCATTGGTTACATAACCTACATGGCTTTCTTCGGGAGAATAACCCTTCCAAACGCCGGCAAACATCTTCTTGGAAACTTCACCGTGAAGCCAGCTGACACCGTTAGCTTCCTGGCAAGTGTTGAGGGCGAATACGGACATGGAGAAACGTTCGTTGGTGTCGGGATTCTCACGACCCATATTCATGAGGTCAGCCCAAGAGATGCCGAGTTTGGCGGGATATTCGCCGAGGTATTTGCCGAAGAGCGACTCGTCGAAATAGTCGTGGCCGGCGGGAACCGGAGTGTGAACCGTATAGAGCGAAGATGCACGCACGAGTTCAAGAGCCACGTTAAAGGGAAGATGATCATTCTGAACATAGTCTACGAGACGCTGGAGGTTGAGAAGCGCAGCGTGACCTTCGTTACAGTGATAAAGATCAGTTTTGATTCCGAGACGGTTGAGCATCAGAATACCACCGATGCCGAGGAGATACTCCTGCTTGATACGGTTTTCCCAATCGCCACCGTAGAGCTTATGGGTGATTTCACGATCCCATTCAGAGTTGCGATCGAGGTCGGTGTCGAGCAGATAGAGGCACATGCGGCCAACATTCACGCGCCAAACATGAGCATAAACGATACGGCCGGGATAAGGCACCTCAAGCACCATCGGCTGACCATCCTCGCCGAGGACAGCCTCGATGGGGAGCTGGTCGAAGTTCTGAGCCTCATAGTTGGCAACCTGCTGACCGTCGATCGAAAGCGACTGAGAGAAGTAGCCATACTTATAAAGGAAGCCGACCGCAGTCATGTTGACACGGCTGTCGGAAGCCTGTTTGATGTAGTCGCCAGCAAGCACACCGAGACCACCGGAGTAGATTTTCAGGCAGTTGCAAAGACCGTATTCCATCGAGAAGTAAGCCACGGAGGGGATAGACTTGTCCATGGGCTGCTTCATGTAGTCTTTGAATTCAGCGTATGTTTCCTTGATGCGCATCATAAGATCCTTGTCTGCAAGAATCTCCCGGTAACGCTCGTAGCTGATTTGCTGGAGAAGCATCACAGGGTTCTCGCCGGTGGCACGCCAGAGATCATGATCAAGGTCACGGAAAAGACGTTTACCATGGCTATTCCATACCCACCAGAGGTTTTTAGACATCTCCTCGAGAGCCTTGAGCTCCTTGGGGATCTCGGCGCTGATCGTGATATTGCGCCAGTTAGGGTTGTTTGTATTGCTGACTTTAAGTTTCATATCTTTACGATTATGATATATTAGTTGTTGTTAATTTCTTAATTGATGACCGAGACTTAATGACGGACGTTTCGCTTGAGAGCCGTTTCAAACGCGCGGTAATAATTCTCGATGAAGAATTTCCAGTCGGCGCGCGCCCCGGTCAGGAAGGCCATGTTGCGAGCCTGAACGCGGCTGTTGCTGTCGGATGCTTCGTAGGCAACGGCAGCGGCAGCGATCTCGTCGCGGACCTGAAGATAATTCGAATCCGTCCGGTCGACCACCTTTACGCCACACGCGTTGAGCGAGTTCTCAAAGTTATCAAGCACCCACTGTCCGAAGCCTGCCTTGTCGTCAGTGACTGTAGGCACGCCGAAGGCGACGCTTTCGAGGGGGGTATATCCCCAGGGTTCATAATAACTCGGGAAGAGAGTGAGGTCAAAGGAGGGCAAGAGATCGTAATATGAAATGTTGATGAGGCCGTCGTTGCCATCAAGATAACAGGGCACATAGATCACTTTCACCTTGTCGAGCTTTCCTTCAGCCTGAAGTTGACGGATGCGCACGCAAATCTCATCGGAATCTTCATTATGAAGGTGATGAGTAATAAATCCGGCAGCCTCTCCCCTATTTCCGGTTCTCAAAGCCTCGGCAAGGGCATCGTCGGGACGGGCAACCCAACCCGGCACGAGGATGAAAGCGAGAGCATCGCGGCCTGGTTGAAGGGATTCGTTGAAACGGGCCATCGTGTCGAGCATGAGGTCGAGACCTTTGTTGCGATATTCATGCCGTCCGGAGGTGGCGATCAAGAAGGTCTGTTCGCCATATTCACGTCCGGTCAGCATGGAGGCAACCTCCAAAAGGACCGACCGCCCCTCCTTGCGCAGGCGGTTGTAGCGGACAGTCTTGGGAACGAAGTCGGGTTCGAAACCATTGGGCGTAACGACCTGAGGACGGATTTCAAGGAGCTGTTCGCATTCGCGGGCAGTCACCTCGCTGACTGTCGTGAAACAGTCGGCGTTGTGGGCGGCGGCCTTCTCGAGCGAGTGTTTCGACTGCATATTGAGCTCGGCGGCCATCTGGTCGCCGTTGTAGCGGTGGAAATAATCGTAGAGAGGTTTACCGTTGCCGCAAATTGAGCGACCGATACTTGTTGCGTGGGTTGTGAAAAGCGTTGAGATGGCGGGGGCGTAAACCTTCAGGTAAAGAAGACCCATGGATGTTGTCCACTCATCGAAATGGGCAACCGTCCGACCCTGATCAACTCCGAGATGCTGAGCAAGAGCAGCAATTACGATAGCGGAGGCGACGCCAAAGGCGCAACCTTCTGAATAATCGCCATAGGAGTGAAGAGAGTCAACACCGAAACATTCCCACATTTTACCATAAACGGCAGGGAGATGCTGTTCGGTTTCGCCGGGATTGATAAGGATAACCTGAGGGGCTCCGGGAATATCCCACCGACCCACGCGAATCTTTATTCCCCAGGGAAGTTCCAGTTTGGAAGCAGCTGATTTTAAGAGAGTTTTTCTCTCCTTAAAATATGGAGAGGGATTTTCCTCAGTCCAGAAATCGGGTCCGATGAAGACGAGTTTGTCGCCAAACTGTTCGCCAAGCACCCGGGCTTTAGTAGAAAGGACAGCGTAGATACCCCCGACCTTGTTACAAACTTCCCAGCTGGATTCGCAAAGAAGATCAATTCGGCTGACAACTTCATGCTGAGTAATCGCCACAGGGATAGTTGATTTACTTTTTCTTGGTGTCATATTCTGATATTATCAAGGAACTCAAGGCAATCCCGGAGAGATCTCGGGATACTGCCATGAAATGGGCGCTGAAACGCCTTTCCGAGAACGTATTCGCTTGATTTGACATTGCAAATTTAGCAAAAAGAGAGTATCGACCAAAAAATTTTAATAAAAATTTACCCCAAAATAGAAATAAAGTGTATGATATTGCACCTTTGTGCAATATCATACACTTTTAAATCATTCAACTGCCAAATTTCACAGTCGCCAGAGGCGGTCAGAGGTCATCATTACAATTAATTGAGTGAATTTCAATAGATAACCTTCTTCCTTCCACTTAGAAGGGAAGGTCGTCCGTGGAGTCGGTAGCCTCAAAGTTAGGCGCGGAAGGAGCCGAGCCGAAGGGATCTGCAGGAGCGGCCGGCTGCTGAGGGGTTGAAGGCTGAGGATAGCCCGGGGCACCCGCTTCCATCACGTTATATATAGTGACATCCGTGTACCAACGGCCGTTATATTCGCGACTTTCAAGGTCGTAAGCAATCCGGACATTGTTTCCCATAACGAGACGGGGACACAAAGAATCACATCTGTCATTACCGAACACGGTAAATTTCACTTTTCTGGGGTACTGTCCCGGAGTTTCAAGCACATATTCATGTTTCTTCCAGGGGTTGCCGGCTTTGGACGTGCCGGCCTGCTCACCGAGATCAAGGATGAGTTTGCCTTCTAATTCCATTATTTTGATATTGTTTGAGTTCGGGTTGATAGCATAGACTCCTCCGGACAAGTCTAAGCCGGAGTCAGTCGGCTTATTAGAGAGCAAAGTTACTTATTTTACTCGTCTATCCCAAACTTTTTTGTTACTTTTGTGAGTTAAATTCCCGTTTGGAGGGGATGGATGTAAAGTTTGAATGAAATCCTACAACAGAAGATGGCAGAGACTATCAATAAATTTTTCCCACATCTGACAGAGCGTCAGAAAGAGCAGTTTGCGGTTATGGAACGTATGTATCCTGAATGGAACGAGAAGATCAATGTGATTTCAAGGAAGGATATAGGCAACCTGGAGGTGAACCACCTGCTCCATTCTCTGGCAATCGCAAAATTCATAAGTTTCACACCGGGCTCGCGTATCCTTGACTTCGGCACGGGAGGAGGACTTCCCGGCATACCGCTTGCGGCCATGTTTCCGGAATGCGAGTTTCTGCTCGTAGACAGAACGGGGAAAAAACTTCGGGTTGCTGCGGCTGTCGCTGAGGAAGCCGGATTAAAGAATGTAAGATTCATGCACGGAGATGTGGCTGAATGTAAAGAGAAATTTGATTTCGTGGTGAGCCGCGCGGTTATGCCTCAGCCTGACCTGATGAAAATATGCAGAAAGAACTTCTCCGACGAATCGCGCAATGCGCTCCCCAACGGGCTTATCACGCTCAAAGGGGGAGACTTGAAAGCTGACCTCGGAAATCTTCTTCAACGGAGCGAGATAATCGATATTCATGATTATTTCCCCCTCCCCTTCTTCGAAAGCAAGCGTCTGATTTATACACCGGCCTAACCTCTCCTTTTGTTAATGCCACTATGTGTTAACAATTCATGCCGAAGGGGCGTTATTAAGATATGGAAATAGCACAGTTTCAATTTTCCCTGTTCGGGATTAATACATACGCCGTCTGGGATCCCGCCACCAATAAGTGCGCCATCATAGATCCAGGCATGATAAATGAGGAAGAGGAGCAAGCGATGGAGAACTTCGTGAGCCGCAACAACCTCACCGTCACACATATCATCAACACCCATCTTCACATAGACCATGCAATCGGGGCATCGTTCGCAACCAAGAAATTCGGAGCTCCGATTCATACTCATCCTGATGATCTTCCTTTGGGAGAAAGAATTGATGAACAAGCAAGGATGTTCGGAGTGCAGGAAAAGGTGGAAAATGTAAAAATCGACCGACTTCTCAAGGATGGCGATGTGATAGAGATTGGAGAGGGTCGGCTGGAAGTTATCCACGTTCCGGGACATTCCCCCGGGAGCATAGCTCTTTATGACAAGAAGGATAAATTTTTGATCTCAGGGGATGCCCTGTTCGCCAATTCCGTCGGGCGTGCCGACCTCCCGGGAGGAAACATGAACCAGTTGATAACCGCCATCAAGTCGCGACTACTGACCCTGCCGGAAGAAACCGTTGTCTTTCCGGGACATGGTCCGGCAACAACAATCGGGCGGGAGAAACGAAGCAATCCATTCCTGATTTAACAGCAGGAAGGCCACTGTCAAATTAAGAAATATAGAGTCTCGCAGACTATATGTCCGGGCCACAATATAAAAAATGCGGAGTCGTTTCTTTATGACTCCGCAGTTTTTATATTGTTATGGCTTCAGACGCGACACACCTTGCGGTGCGCATCATGGTCGGATTGTTATTTCAAGGCTGCCATCAGGACTTCGCTTACCGAGGGATGAGAGAAGATTATCTGCTCCATCGACTCCCGGGTCATTCCTGCATTCATCATGTCGCAACATTGCTGGGCAAGGTCGGCCGCCTCAATACCCATAATATGCGCACCGATAAGTTTGCCATCGTCGGCGCGGAAAATCAGTTTGACAAGGCCTTCAGATTCTCCCATGGCAAGTGACTTTCCATTTGCACGGAAGAAACTCTGACCTACCTTGATTTCGATTCCGGAGGCTTTACACTGTTCTTCGGTCATCCCGACCATTCCGCACTCCGGACGCGTGAACACTGCCGAGGGGACAAGGTTGAAGTTAATCTGATCCTCCCGTCCTTGGATAGCATTCAAGGCACGTTCTCCCTGGAAAGTGGCCACATGGGCGAGCATCATGCGGGCATTAACATCGCCGATTGCATATATGCCGGGAACATTGGTCCGCATGAAATCATCAACGGGAATTCCCTTGGGACTATAATCAACGCCTGCGTTCTCAAGATTAAGGCCATCAACACGCGGAGCGCGACCGACAGCCATCAGCAGAGCCTCAGATTCAACAGTCTCGGTTTTCCCTTTCGTTTCATAGCTTACTGCCACCCGACCATTCTCGAGGCGAGAGATTTCCTTTGCAGCAGCCGAGGTGATGATCTTGATTCCTTTTTTTGAAAGTGATTGCTTCAAGCGTTTAGCAATGTCGGAATCGAAGGGAGGGAGAATCTGCTTCATGAATTCAATCACGGTCACCTGCGCTCCAAAGGAGGCAAACACTGAAGCAAACTCCATTCCGATCACACCACCGCCAATCACAGTCAGGTTTTCGGGGACTTCCTTAATATTAAGGAGGTCGGTCGAATCCATTACGCAATCGAGATCATGTCCGGGAATAGGGAGGGAACGGGGCACCGAACCTGAGGCGATAATGATATTGTCGGCCGTGAATTCCTCGCCGCCGGCCACGACAGTCTTCGCGTCCTTGAAAGAGGCATATTCGCGCACGACATTCACTTTCGCCATTTTCATAAGCTGTTCGATTCCGGCACGCAGTTGAGCGACAATGGCATCCTTGCGGGCCTGAACCTTTGCGAAATCGAATTTCCAGGTCAATTCCTCAGCTCCGAAAACTTCTCCTTCCTTAAGATTGTCGATATACTCGGCATTTCTGCAGAGACATTTTGTCGGAATACATCCTTCATTAAGACACGTGCCACCGAGGTCGCCGCGACCCTCGAACAGGGTCACGGACATACCACGACGGGCAGCGGCCAGGGCAGTTTCATATCCGCCGGGGCCCGCACCGATAATAATCAGGTCGCTATGCATCGCGAAGCGCTTTGTAGGTCAGGATAGGATTCTTAGCGGCGCCGGTCTCGTCGGGATGAGAGATGGGAGTCGTGAGAGGCGCGGCCTTAACCGTATCGGGATCTTCTGCTGCCTCACGCGCCACCCGGCGCATTACATCGATAAATTCATCGAGAGTTTCGCGGCTTTCCGTTTCCGTCGGCTCGATCATCATTGATTCGTGGAACAGCAACGGGAAATAGATAGTCGGCGCATGGAATCCGAAATCAAGCAGGCGTTTGGCCACGTTGAGAGTCGTAACGCCCGTCGACTTATCAGCCAGACCGTCGAACACAAACTCATGCTTGCACGGGCCTTCCACCGGGAGCTTGTAAAGATCGCGGAGCGACTCCTTGATATAGTTGGCATTCAAGGTCGCCATCGGGCCAACCTCGCGGATACCGTCGCGTCCGAGCGACAGAATATAGGCGTAAGCCTTCATCATGACTCCGAAGTTTCCGAAGAACGTGGAGATGGATCCGAGAGCATCATCGGAAGTCTCTACGGCGAACGTGCCATCCTCTTTCTTGACAACACGAGGATTGGGAAGAAGATGGGTCAGATGGCTTGCAACTCCGACAGGACCCGAACCGGGACCGCCGCCACCGTGAGGTGTGGAGAAAGTCTTGTGGAGATTGATGTGCATAATATCAAATCCCATGTCGCCGGGACGAACCTTGCCGAGAAGAGGATTAAGGTTAGCTCCATCATAATAGAGCAGACCGCCCGCTTCATGGACGAGCTTGGCAATTTCGAGAATTTCCGTCTCGAACATACCGAGCGTGTTGGGGTTGGTCATCATGATTCCGGCCACGCTGTCATCGAGCAGAGGCTTGAGATCTTCGACATCAATCGATCCGTTGGGCTTCGACTTCACTTCAACAACCTCCAGGCCCGCCACCATTGCGGAGGCCGGGTTTGTGCCGTGAGCCGTGTCGGGGACGATTACCTTCGTTCGTTTTGTGTCGCCACGGGAGATGTGATACTGACGCATCACCATCAACCCGGTGAGCTCACCGTGTGCCCCGGCGTATGGATTAAGCGTGAATTCGGCCAGACCGGCGAGAGATGCGAGCGCATTCTGGAGATTCCAGTAAAGTTCAAGAGCACCCTGGGCCGTGGCGGGATCCTGTAACGGGTGGAGACCGGCAAATTCCGGCATGGCGGCCACTTCCTCGTTGATTTTCGGATTATACTTCATCGTGCATGATCCGAGAGGATAGAAGCCCGTGTCGACACCGAAATTCTTGTTCGACAAATTAGTATAATGGCGGACCACCTCAAGTTCGCTCACTTCCGGGAGTTCAGCCGGCTTTTCGCGGAGCAGGTCGGCGGGGAGCTTTGAGAAAGCGTCTGAGCCGAAACGGTCGGCCGGAAGCTGATAGCCTTTGCGGCCGGGACGGGAAAGTTCAAATATGATCTTATCGTATTCTTTCATGGCTCCTTATTCCTGACTGATTAATGAAACGAAACGTTCGATTTCCTCGGGAGTGCGTTTCTCTGTTACTGCAAATGAGACAAGACCCGGACCTGCGGGAATACCTCCCATGAAACCCTCTTCGGCGAGACGCTTGTTGAGTTTCTCGACATCAAGGTCCGTGCGGAGCGTGAATTCCTTAAGGAAAGGCTTGTCGAATGCGAGAGTGAATTTGCCTGTGGCGATGAGCTTCTCGCAAAGTGAGTGGGCTCCGTCGCAACTCAGGCGATTGACTTCGCGCAGACCGCCATCACCCATGAGCGCCATGTAAATTGTGGCGTAAAGGGCCATGAGGCTCTGGTTGGAACAGATGTTACTCGTTGCCTTCTCACGACGGATGTGTTGTTCGCGGGCCTGAAGGGTGAGCACGAAGCAACGTTTGCCGGAGGCATCTTTCGTTGCGCCGACAACGCGTCCGGGCATTTTGCGGAGTTGGGCTTTGGAACATGACATGAAGCCGAGGTAGGGACCGCCGAACTGGAGCGGCATACCGAGAGACTGACCGTCGCCGCAGGCGATGTCGGCACCCCATTCCGCCGGCGAGCGCAGCACGGCGAGAGTCGACGGGTCGGCATACATAGTGAGGAGAGCCTTCGCTGCATGGACCATTTCGGCCAGACCGGCGAAGTCTTCAATAATTCCGTAGCGGTTGGGCTGCGGCACAATGACACCTGCCACATCACCGCTTTCCAGAAGCGCAGGAACAGCGGAGAGATCAGTCACGCCGTCACGTTCGGGAATCATCGTGATATCAATGCCATGGAACTTGGCATAAGTCATGATCACATCCTTCACACGAGGAAGAAGAGTCTCGCTGACAAGCACGCGGTTGCGTTTGCGGGCGGAAGCCACCATCATGAAAGCAGCCTCAGCGGCAGCCGTGGCGCCGTCATACATGGAGGCGTTGGTTGCTTCGAGGCCTGTCAACTCGCTTATCATGCTCTGATATTCGAAAATATACTGGAGCGTGCCCTGGGATATTTCAGGCTGATAAGGAGTATAGGCTGTGTAGAATTCGCTGCGGAGCAGGAGTTGAGGTATAACTGAAGGGGAGTAATGATCGTAGGCACCGCCGCCGGCGAATACCGTCAGCTGACGGTTACGCTTGGCAAGATCGCGGAACCAACGACGCAGTTCCTCCTCCGACATAGACTCGGGGATGGCATATTCATCCTTGAAGATCACTTCCGACGGAACGTCGGAATAGAGATCATCAACACTTCCAACACCGATGCGGCCCAGCATGTGGGCCACATCTTCCGGTGTGTGGGGAATATAACGATTACTCATTTTCGCAAAGCTTAGCGTAAGCAGCTGCATCGAGAAGAGCGTCAACCTCTCCGGCGTCGGCAACTTTCACTTTCATAATCCAAGCGCCATAAGCGTCGGCGTTGATTTTCTCGGGAGCGTCCTCAAGATCCTCGTTGATTTCCACGACTTCGCCGCTGACCGGAGAAATGAGGTCGCTGGCAGCCTTTACGGATTCAACTGCGCCGAATTCCTCGCCGGCGGTCACCTCGTCGCCAACTTCGGGCATATCGACATATACGATGTCGCCGAGGGCGTGCTGTGCGTAGTCAGTGATTCCAACTGTGGCGATATCGCCTTCAATCTTAACCCATTCGTGTGATTCTGCATAGCGCAGATCCTCTTTCAGTATGCTCATTGCTATTGTGTGATTTTAGTTTTTTTCGTTTTGATTATTTCTTATAGCTTTTGTCGTAGAATCTCTTCTTGACAACTTTTGCGGGGAACGTTTTCTTACGTATGCGCACTTCAACTTCCGTGCCCAGCTTGTCGTAAGGTTTGTTGATCATGGCCATTGCCACGCTTTTGCCGGTGGAGATCGAGCGGTAGCCGGTGGTTATTTCACCGATTGTTTCTCCATTAACCTCTACCGGATAACCATGACGAGGGATAGCGTTTCCTTCAAGTTCGAGGCCAACGATGCGGCGCTTCACACCCTCAGCTTTTTGGCGAGCGAGAGCTTCCTTTCCGATAAATTCGGGCTTATCGAGCTTCACAAACATGCTGAGGCTTGCCTCGATGGGCGAGATTTCATCTGTGAGTTCATCGCCATAAAGGGGCAGCCCCACTTCGAAACGGAGCGTATCGCGACAACCGAGGCCGCAGGGCTGCACGCCGGCTTCCATCAGTTTGTCCCACACCTTGCGGGTAAAGTCATGACTTCCGTAGATTTCGAAGCCATCTTCGCCGGTGTAACCGGTGCGACTGACGATTACCTGCTCTCCATCGAGGTCGAAGGTCTTGAAGTTGTAGAATTTGATATCTTCAACGGGAATACCAAGTACTTCAATCATGGTCTTTTCAGCTTCCGGGCCCTGAACGGCAACCTCGCCGTAATAGAGACTTTCATCTGCGATCTTGACATCGAAGCCATCTGCATTCTGCATAATCCAGGCCACATCCTTGTCGATGTTGGAAGCGTTGATAACCAGGAAATATTCCTCGTCGTTGACTTTGTACACGAGCAGATCGTCGACCGTGCCGCCATCTTCACGACACATCATACCGTAGAAAATCTGGCCGTCGGGAGCGCCGGTTACATCGTTTACAAAAATATGATTCACGAAGCGGCATGCATCCGGCCCGGTGACACGCACCTCGCCCATGTGGCTGACATCGAAGACGCCTACATGCTGACGGACTGCGTTATGTTCTTCTGTGATTCCCTTGTACTGGATGGGCATATCGTAGCCTGCGAATGGCGACATCTGGGCGCCCAGTTCCACGTGACGATCGTGAAGGCACGTGGTCTTGATCTGTTCTTCCATGTGTTGTAGTTAGACTTAAGAATTTGATGATGAGTCATATTTGCAATCCTATCAAACGAACTGCCCACAAGACTCCCAACTTTCTCCCAAAATTAATACAACCTGCGGACATACCAAAAAATTTGCACATTTTTTACAACACATTTGATAAAGCCTGTGAGAGCCGGCGGGGTCAGTCAATAAGCACGAATGGGAGACTCGTGACAAGCCTCCCATTCTTAATTATCTAATATTTTTTATACTACGAGCCCTGAATTCGCCCGGAGTATGAAGAATCAGAATTGTCCGTAAGGGACACTGAAAGTGTCGCCACCTGCGGGATTGCAACTCTGCAACCCTTTGTTGAGCCAACGCACTCGCCATTCGGAACGTCCGTGGTTGAAACTTTCCGGCATTTCGCGTCCATAAGCTTTTTTCTGCAAGTAATCGTCGCCGATCTTTCCCGCTACATCAAGCGCTTCTTCCATATCTCCCGGCTCAATCGAGTTGAACATTTTATTATCCGTGCATCCCCAAACTCCGGCGAAATAGTCGGCCTGCAACTCCAGACGCACACTGAGCTGATTGGCTTCCTTTTCCGGAAGTCCCTGCATTTTACCGTGGACCTCGGGCAAGATACCAAGCAAATTCTGGACGTGATGACCTACTTCATGCGCGATAACATAAGCATAGGCGAAGTCGCCGCTGCCACCGATCTGGGTCTGCATCTCCTTGAGGAAGTCGAGGTCGAGATAAACCGTTTTGTCGGCAGAGCAATAGAATGGTCCGACTTGGGATGTGGCCTGCCCGCAGCCGGATTGGACGGCACCGTGAAAGAGCACCATCTTAGGCGCCTCATATTCGCCCCACCCCTGTTCGCGAAAGATTCGCGTCCAGACATCCTCTGTGCCGGCAAGAATGACGGAGGCAAAATCCGCGAGTTGTTTATCCTCCTCGGTTTCCCGGTAAGCCGTTGCCTGAGGGGCTGACTGCTGACTGCCCATTACATTATTTATCACATCGCCTAAAGAGCCTCCCTGAAGAAGCGTGAGGCCGGCAACGATGATAAGACCCAGAATCCCGCCTCCGATGCCAATTGCACGTCCTGAGCCGGAACTTCGGCGGTCGTCGATATTGCCGCTCCGGCGGCGTCCGTCGAGTCTCATAGTTTCTAAATTTTTGTATTCGTTATATCTTGATAACAAATCTTCAGCCGAAAGTTTGTAAATTTGTAGACAATATCGGCGATTGAGCCTTTTCAAAGGAAAATTCATGAACTATCCATTATATCTTGCACGACGACTGGCTTTGGGATCGGAAGGGCGTAAAGCCTCTCCGGCAATCCGGGTGGCGATCACGGCCGTGGCCCTCTCAGTGGCCGTGATGCTCGGAGCCGTGTCGATTGTGCTCGGTTTCAAACGAGAGATTCAATCAAAAGTGCTGGGGTTCAACCCTCATTTGACGGTTTATGCCATATCCTCGGAAGAGGCGACTCAGAATCTTGTCAATCTGAGTCCGACCCTCCGCAATATCCTCGATGAGCAAGAATATATCACAGACTATACGCTCGAAGCATCAATACCGGCCATCATGAAGACCCCGACGGAGTTCAAGGGGGTCTACATGAAAAGTCTCGGGAGCGAAACATCGATCCGATTCCTTTCCGATGCACTTGAGGAGGGAGAGCTGCCGGCCTTTCTAAATAAAGGGAGAGCTACGAAAGAGAAATCCGAATCTTCATCAGATCCGGACCTTGACATACTTATCTCGCGGTCTGCCGCATCGCAATTGGGCCTGAAAGCGGGCGACCGTATTGACACCTACTTCATGACGGGAGATATACGTGTTCGGAGGTTGCGCGTTGCCGGAGTGTTCAACACTCATTTCAACACCTACGACGACATCTATATCTACGGGTCGCTCCCACTTATCCAGAAATTGGGAAATGTCGACTCGGATGAAGGGACTTCAATCCTGATCAATACCGATGATTTCTCGCGTGTCGGGGAATATTCCAACCGACTTCAGACGGCCCTTGCCAAAGCCACGGCGGAAGGGCTTATCTACCGCTACTACTCCGTAGACAACGCCATGTCGCAGGGGGCTCCCTATTTTCAATGGCTTTCTCTTCTTGACACGAATGTTGTAGTGATTCTTACGCTGATGATTCTCGTTTCGGTTGCGACACTGATTTCGGGCATGCTGATCATAATCCTTGACAAGAAGCGATTTATAGCACTCCTTCGCGCCATGGGAGCGCCTGTGGGCGCCACGCGTGAAGTGTTCGTATATCTTGCAATGAGGGTTGCCACAATCGGTATCTTGATTGGCAACCCTCTGATGATAGCATTCCTTATGGCCCAAAACAAGTGGCATTTTCTACCCCTTGACCCGGAAGCCTATTATATTGATTTCGTGCCGGTCGAGCTCTCCTGGGGATGGTTCGCGCTGCTGAATGTCGGCGTCCTACTCGCAATCTGGGCGTCTCTGATCCTACCCTCACGGTTTGTGGCGAAAATATCTCCGGCAGTTCAATTGTCTATTGATAATTAATTAACGAATTTCAAGACTTGAACAATTGTTCTCGCGCCGGATATAAATTCCGGCCGGATGAGAAAGGGGACGTCCATGCAAATCGTAGAAAATCGGATTTCTCTCTTCTTCCTTTATTTCAGAAACGCCAACATTGGGATTTTCATTGATATATTCGAAGTTACACCATTCCGACGCCTTTTTATAGGAGATTACAGCATCATCGGGCACGCTGAGAATGGCGGAGAAATATGTGTACTGATGGAAACCGTTGGTGCCGAGAATCGGGGGAACTGCCCGGTCAACTTTAACAAGCTCAATATGGGGAGAATTATTAAAGGCGTCTGCACCAATCGAAGTCACCGATTGAGGGATATAGATTTCACGAACATCATGATTGCTATTGAAAGCCCCGGCTCCGACAGAGACGAGGGATGCGGGCAACCGGATTTCTTCAAATCCGCAATATTCAAAAGCCCTGTCGCCTATTGTTTTGAGAGACGAGGGGAACTCGAACCATTTCAAGTCGCAGCATTCTCCGAATGCTGACTCACCGATAGCGCTCACATTCGAAGGAAGAGTGATCCATTCGAGAGATTCGCACTGGTAGAACATACGCTTTGGTACGCTTGTAAGGTTTGTTGACCAAATCACCTGATTCAGAAGATCGCAACTTGCGAAAACGCCTTCTCCGATATTTCCGATCGTCGAAGGAAGCGACACACTCGTCAACGCATTGCACGCGAAAAACACTTCATCGCCGATCGAGCTTACGGTCTGAGGAAGGTTAACAGCCGTCATCTTGAAATTGTCGGAAAAGGCGCGTCGGCCGATGGAAGTCATATTGGCCGGGAGGAGAAACCATTCCGCATCCGTTCCGCGGAAAGCCTCCTGACCAATCTCCGCACACGAGGCCGGGAGTTGCACCATCGCGGGAAGTTTTGTTGCATAAAATGCATAATCGCCGATTTTTTTCAAGGTAGAAGGCCAGTTGATGATATCAATGCTTTCGCAATACATAAACGCCCCCTCTCCTATTGACTCTAAGTTTTTCGGCAGATTCACCTCGGAGAGCTTGAGACACATCGAGAAACAGTCGGCGGAAATTTCCTTTACTTTGGATGGAATCGTGATTGATGTCAGCTCGAAACAATTGCAGAAAGCTCCCGAACGAATCTCCAGGAGGGAGGAGGGAAGAGTGACAGATTTGAGCTTGTCCATATCCGAGAACAGGTAATCGGCAAGCTGCGTGACGGGATAAGAGACACCATCGACCGTGATCTTCGAGGGGACTTCAAGGGAGGTTGCCGTTTTTTTCTTGACTTTTTCAACGCGGGCAAATTTCTGACTTTTGTTATACTTATATTCAAAATTCGAGTCAGAATAATCCGCCGCAGAAATTTTCGGAGCGGGCAGGAATAGAATCAGCGCTATTGCCAATTTCAAGTAATTTCTCATTTCTTTATGTTATTGGGGTTTGATCTATCACAAGTTTCATCAAATAGAGGCCGTCGCCGACGGAGACACTGTAGGAGAACCGGTCGTCAAACAGAAGGCGGAGCCGTCTGAGAGTGTTGCTCAACCCGAGGCCACCCGGACTGAAAGAGCCGGGAGAAGAGATGGGATCGTAGCTGTTGGCGCATTCAAACGAAATGATGTGGTCGCTGACTTCAAACTTTACGGAAATAAGTCTTCGGCCTTTGTCGGGCGTGGCATACTTGACAGCATTCTCCACAAAGGGAATATATAATAATGAAGGCACCTCTATATCCTCCGGGTCGCCCGCAAGCACGACTTCATATTCCAGAGCATCATGGCGCGTAGCTTCAAGAGCGAGATAGGCCTGAAGGAATTCAATTGTGTCGACTAAAGAGACCATCTGGCGTTCGGACTCGGCAAACTGGATTCTCATCAGCTGTTCCAGACGCCGGAGCATATCGGCGGCCATCCGGGGCTCATCCTGCGAAAGAATTCCGGCGTTGTTCAGGACATTGAAGAGAAAATGAGGATTTATCTGTTTTCTAAGCCGAGCATATTCCAGTCTGGCCTCGGCGGCGTGGAGCATGACCAGCCGTCGATTCTCTTTCAACCAGTCGCAATAGAGGAGCATTGCAGTCAGACCGCCTACAAAGAAGGCCATCATCACAAGAGATGACAACGTGGCCAATACAGTGGTCAAAAGAAAATAGAGCCCATTATATGGATGTGAGATAAACGCGGCGATTCTTCCGCCAAGCAGGGGAAGGACGACCAACAGGGCCAGAATCACCGAGGCCCATATAAATTGCCGAGGCTTATGATTGCGTCGGAATCTTCTGAAAAGTATAAAATAATCGGCGGCGGCCACAAGCTCGAACAATATGAGGAGTGTCAGAGTGCCACCGAGACGCGGTTTGAATTCGGGCAGATCTGGGCCGGAGAAAAAGGCTCCAAAACATATAAGCCAAAGAGCGAGCTGGAAGAGAAATATTCTCGCCGGGCGGAATTTAGTCGAACTTAAGAAGCGGTTAAGTCCGGATACAGATCCAAAGGCGACCGGTTCTTCATCTACTTCGGGCGGGAGGGGCAAATGATAGAGACTTTCACGAAGTTCCTTCGATAATTTCACAATCATCGCTTCTGCCTTTTTTGAATTTTCTGAAAGGGTGAGCGCAATCTGCCGCAGATTATCGCAGACATCATCGGGGCGAAGCAAACGTTTCACTTCAGCGACATAAGCACTGATGCGCGCGGAAAGACGTTCCTCTTCCTTGAGAGCTACCGACCATTGCCTATAGACTCGCCAGAGCCCGAGACACATTAGGGTAAAGAAGAACATGAGTGAATTTGAGAGCGCATTGAGACACATCCATCCTATGGCAATCTTTCGATTCGGAGGAAGGATGCCCCAACGAGTCCAGATAAAATCCACAAGGAACAGTTCGATAAAGGAGACAATATACGCCATCAGGAAGACTTCGGCCACGAATACTCCCGTACGCCTGTTCTTAAGAAGACGAGGGACTGCCTCTCTCCATGTAAGCCAGACGCAAAGGAGAGCGAGAATCATAAAAGGGAGCATAAGCCAAAAGTCGGAAATGCGTCCGACAGTTGGAGCATATTCGAATGCGCTCAACACAGGGCCACACTGCATCAAGGCGAAAGCAAGGCCAATCAGGATAAAAACCCGTCGGTCGGTTCGATTTCGAGATTCCGAATTAAACGGGGAGGATGTTGCAATATGGGGAATATCATTCATTGTCAATACGACTGCAAAATTACTGAATAATTCCGAAAGGATGACTACGGTTGGTCGCTTCAAACGGGAGGTTGGTCGCAATTTGCGGTTTTACAAGAGGGGGAATATGAAAATTGGGAAAAAATAGGTAATTTCGCTGTATATGCAATCAATCCGCACGATAATCATAGACGACGAGCCGTTAGCCCGCCGGGGGATGCAACAACTCGTGTCGTCGCGCCCCGAACTGCAGCTTGTCGGCACCTTCCCGTCAGCCGCCGAGGCCGAGAAATTTATGAAAACAAACCGAGTTGATTTCATACTTCTCGACATAGAAATGCCGGGCCTCAACGGCATGGATTTCGCTCTGAATACGGCCGGAGAAGCAGCGATAGTGTTTACGACCGCCTACACCGAATATGTTTCGGAGAGCTACGAAGTGAATGCCGTGGATTATCTTGTGAAGCCAATAGAGTCGGCCAGATTCGCCCGGGCTGTCGAACGTGTTGTCCGAGCGCTTGACAGAATTCCCGCGGAGAGGATAACTGTCAAGGCCGACCGAAGGATTGTGAACATTGATGTCGCGGGGATAATGATGGTAGAGGGCGTGAAAGATTATGTGAAGCTCCACCTTGCTGATAAGAATGTCACGACGCGACTGACGATAAAGCGCATGGAGAGACTTCTGCCGGCGGACACTTTCCTCCGCATTCACAAGTCATTTATTGTCAATATCTCAAAAATTGAGAGCTACGACGGGAAAAGCGTAGAGCTTGCCGGGAAGCGACTACCTATAGGTCAATCTTACCGTCAGGGGGTTATTCTCAGACTTGGTCAAGAATTTCCGTGTTCAAATGCCGTCGAGTCGGATTAATCAGCCCACTCCTCGCATTAGGGGAACGGGGCTTGAGAAGCCATCCGTTTGGTCGCGGAATCCGACGTCAGCGTTTCCGTTTCTTCATATATTCTTTAAGAGCGCGTTCCTTAAAATTTCGGGGTCTTAGAGGTCGCAGCCTTGGAGTGCATTTGGCTTCATGCTGAAAGGAGCATACCGGGGTATGTGACTGAAAGCAAGAAGTCAAAGGCACCCAAGGATGCGAGTCGGTTGGTAACTTCTTTTCCCAAGGCAATAATGTAAAGGTTGAATATCCGTTTTATCTTTATGTGAGTTATTGTGTTTTTTACAGATTGCGCAGTTTTTTGAAAAAGAATATAATAACGCTCATATTCATATCCCTCGGATTGACAGAAGAATCCGACGACAACTTAAGAGACCGTTTCCGGAATTGATGAAATGCCTAAGGAAATACAACACTTTCCATATTCCGGAAGCGATCTTCTATTTGTTGCGGAGCGGATGTCAATGGCGGTTTCTTCCTAAGTCTTATCCTCGATAGCAATCGGTCTATGCCAAATAGAGATACTGGAATGCAAAAGGATTATTTGCAAGGATTCACACCTTTCTCGTTAAATATTCCCGCAACTCTTTGGGGAGAAATGAATATCCGACTGTCTGTTTGATCGACAGTGCCGGTCGTAGCAGTGGCCTGTCGGACTCAATAAAAGGAGTTGACGGTTTCAAGAAAATAAAAGGGATCAAGCGACACATCATAACTGACAGTCAAGGTAATATTCTTCATGTCAGCACCACCTGTGCCAATGTCAACGATGGCAAGGCGACCCTCGGGAAGATAGCGCAGGTCAAAAGCAAATATTCCACCCTCAAAAAGATACGTGGCGACAAGGGTTATCGCGGAGATGACATCATGCGTGTTGCTCGGAATAACGGCATGGTCTTACCTGCACCAAGTCCAACGGTGGGAGATCCCTGTTCATTCCGACACAAGGGCGTTGGGTGTCAGAGTGCACATTTTCATGGATTGACAATTGCCGGCGTCTTGTGCGCAATTACGAGAGAGTCTGTCAATCCGGCACGGATATGACAATTGCCGCTGACCTCTACCGGCTTTTACGTTATCTTTAATCAATGCTACAGCCAATTGCGAGTGTCGTCAATCTTGGTGGCACCGGACTGTCGAGAATATGGGCAGACAATTGTTTGAAGATATCCGGTAAACGCATTGAGCCGAGAAATAAATTAGCTTTTGTCCGCCGCTTTTTGGCATATTTCCCGAGTTCTCATCAGTCACGATGCTCGCATCGCTCCTTCTTCGACTCGAAAAATCTGCTCAAAAATCGTCGCCTCTACGACTCCGAAATTTTAAGGAACGCGCTCTTAATCTTTTTAATCCCTCGGCTCCGAGAATGGTGAGGCCACCGTATTGGGCAGTTTTTGCAAGGCCAAAAAATATTACCCAAAGGACTCCCTTGGCCGAAGTGCTTATCGGAAACAACATCTGCGCAAAGGAGAGAATGTAGAACGGAATACACGAGAGCAACACTATCACGCCTGTCTGAAATGAGAGTTTGCCAAGCCATTCCTTGACTCTCTGAAATACTCGCTTGAAAAAGGACTTCACGATTAATAACTGAGGGATTAATTGGACTTTCGCGATTGATTTTAGGAGATGTGGTTTTCACAATGCTTCCTAAATAATTTCGTACACATACTTAACAGAAAGAGAAGAGCTAATATTGCATGACGCAGAAAGGCCGGGTCAGAATCATGATTCCGACCCGGCCTTTGAATTTTATCGGTGACTGATTTCTTTGTCAGAAATTACATCAATTTTATCTTTACGGTTTATCAATCAACTTAAAGCATCGAAACGCTACGTTTGATAAAGGCTTCAAGCGAAGCTCCGCTGAGGAGATGACTCTTGAGGAGGGCAAGGTCGATGATCTGTTTTACCGTATCGACACCCTCGGCATACTCCTTAATCAGGCTTTCTTCTTTCTCGCGGGCTTCATTGACACTCTTTTCCTTATCAGAAATATCCTTGTTCAAGGTTTCTTTCTCTGCGTCATCCTTAGCGCCGGAGACTTTCGCGCGAAGGTCGGCAGCCTCTTTATTGCCGTTCTCTACGGCAGCCATCAACGGAGCGACTTCCACTTCGAGAGCTTCACGCGCATCCTCGACAATCTTCTTTACTGCGGGTTGGTCAGTGTTGACCACGAGAGAATACATCGTAGGCATAGAGCCATAGAAATTCATTCCGGGTTGAAGAGCGGCCATATCTTTCATACGACGCATCATTTCATTCTGCGTGATTGTGGCCGGAGCGTTTTCCGCTCCCAGAGCGGCATATTCGACAATGAAATTGGTATCCTTGATTTCGGGGATCTGACTACGGAAAATTCCGGATAGAAGTTCAATATCAAGACTCGAAAGCTTAGAGGCCTGTTCCTCTCCCTGATTGATCAGACGCTCGGGAGTGTCGGAATCGGCTCTCACGAAACGGATCTTGTCAAGTTTGCTTTCAAGCATCTGGATAAGATGGCTGTCAAGTTGCCCATCCATGAGGAGAACGTTGTAGCCTTTTTCCTCAGCCGCCTTGATATACCCATACTGGGAAGTGGGATCCGTGGCATACAGATAAATCACGAAACCATCCTTATCCGTCTGTGTGGACTCGACCAGCTTATGATACTCCTCAAGAGTATAGAAATTGTCGTTAACATCCCGCAGGAGGAAAAATTTCTTCGCAGCATCATAGAATTTTTCATCTGTCAGCATACCGTATTTGATGAACACTTCGATATCTGTCCATTTCTTTTCAAACTCCTTACGATCATCGCGGAACATCGTGTTGAGCTTTTCGGCAACTTTCTTGGAGATGTATCCGGATATCTTCTTTACCTGAGAGTCGGCCTGAAGATAGCTTCGACTGACATTAAGAGGGACATCCGGGGAGTCAATGACACCCTGCATAAGCATCATGAATTCGGGAACTATCCCCTCGACCTGATCCGTAACATAGACCTGATTGCAATAAAGCTGAATCCTGTTGTGACGAATATCTATATTGGTCTTCACCTTGGGGAAGTAAAGAATCCCTGTGAGGTTAAACGGATAATCGACGTTTAGGTGAATCCAGAATAGCGGGGCTTCCTCGCCGGGATGAAGTTCGTGATAAAATTCAAGATAATCCGCATCCGTGAGTTCGGCAGGTTTCTTTGTCCAGAGAGGTTCGGTTGCGTTGACAACCAAATCTTTGTCAGTGTCGACCATCTTTCCCTCCTTCCATTCCTGTTCCTTACCGCAAATCACAGGAACAGGGAGGAAGCGACAATATTTCTTCAGGAGAGCGATATCACGCGTCGGCTCCAGGAACTCTTTATTATCGTCGTCAATTTCAAGAATAATATCCGTTCCTCGCTCTGCCTTATCTATCTCCTTCATTTCATATTCTGGGCTTCCGTCGCACACCCATTCGACGGCTTTCGCCCCCTCTTTATATGAAAGCGAGCGGATAGTCACCTTCTTGGCCACCATAAAAGCGGAATAGAATCCAAGTCCGAAATGGCCGATAATAGAATTGGCCGTATCCTTATATTTAGCAAGGAACTCTTCGGCGCCGGAAAAGGCTATCTGATTGATATATTTGTCAATATCTTCGGCATCCATTCCAATACCATGATCGGAGATTGTCAGCGTGCCGGCCTCTTTGTCGATCGAAACCCTGACATCAAGTTTTCCGAGCTCCCCTTTATACTCTCCAAAGGAGGCAAGCGTTTTGATCTTCTGTGTGGCATCAATGGCGTTGGACACCAATTCACGCAGGAAGATCTCATGATCAGAATAAAGGAATTTTTTAATTACGGGGAATATGTTTTCTGTTGTCACCCCAATTTTACCTGTTGCCATTTTTATATTTATTTTGAGTCTATCGTTTGCAATTATTTATGATTGACGGTCATTTTTCAAACCGTTCAAAAGACATTTAGCAAATAGTGTGCCATTCTCATCATCCATATTATTAACAATTGAGCTCCTTATTGGGTTGAGGGAGGGGTTTCATCCGGCAGTCATTCATAATAAAGTAAAAGACCTCGCTCCCCTACATCGTTTGCAGATTTTGGGGAATGAGGTCTTTTTAGACTCTTTCTATTTATGATTCTATTTGCTATGCCTCTTCAGCAGCTTTCTCTTCTGAGGCTTCGGTCTCTTCCGTTTCATCAGCAAATTTCGTAAATCCTGCTGAGAGAAGAAGATTATACCAGCTGAACAGTTTCTTTATGTCGGAGTTATGCACGCGGTCGCGGTCGAAATCTTCAACGATGGCTGCGAAAGAATCGCGCAATGCGGCGCCATCCATAGCTTTAACGTCGATAGGTTGACCCTCATGCTTGGCATATACCTTGTCGAGGATAACTCCAAGCGGGGTATCACCTGATTCAGTGTACATGGCAATGTCGCCGAGCGACACGACCTTATCACGGGCATGGACGGGAAAGCGACGGCCGTCCGTGAGATCTTCCACGATGAGTGTTCCTTTGCCCTGACTGATGAGTTTGTAGAGACCGGGCTTTCCGGTCACATTCAAAATTTCCCTTAACATTTCTATCTGTTTTACTTGGTTACAATTTAATTTGCTCTAACACCGAGCATTTTCCGGAGTTATCAATAATCCGGAGTTTGGCGCCGGGAGCAAACTCCAGCTCCGAACGCTGAGCGTCAATTCTTGCACGGACCTGCCTCTCGGTCATACCGGAACGTTTTATGGCACGCGCGATTCGCAACTCTTCGGGAGCATCCACTATCCATATCTCCTCGCACATCCTGTCGAGCCCCGAAACACGCATTATTGCAGATTCGACAAACATTACGTCTGAGTCGGCATCATACTGCATCCATCGGCAGATGTCGCGTCGGACGGCCTCGTGTACCAACGAGTTTAGCCAATCAAGCGACTCCTGATCTGAAAAGACCAATTCCGCCAGACGCGGTCTGCATAACCCGGAAGGTCCGTAGACAGACTGTCCGAAACGCGCACAAAGTTTGATCATTATTTCCGGATTATCCTCCATTAGCCGGCGTGCTTCGGAATCACAGTCATAAACCGGGAACCCTTTTAGCCGCAGAACGCGAGAGACCACACTTTTTCCGGCTCCTATCCCTCCTGTCAATCCTATCAGACGTTTACCCATATACGCATGAATTATTTTACCACGGTATACTCCACGCTGTCGGCTTTGAGCACAGGCTTGATTACGAAATCCGGAGAGGAGCCCATTGAAAGGGGGAGTCGCGAGCCTGTAGTGCGCAGAATATCGTAATAGTCCACGGTTGCCTCCAGCTCGATATCGTCACGGCTGAACTGACTCATCGGGAGATAATATTCTACGGGAACGCGATTCGGGAAAAGGAGGAGACTCTGACCGCTCGGGACATTGAGAGCCTCCACCGTGGCGAAGCCCTCTTTCCTGACAAGCGGTTCGACCGGAATCTCAATATCTACCGCATCCGGCACGATTTTCACATTCGCAATCGGACGGAGCGCGACGCGATAAGTTCCGGTTGCGGAAAGGTCCGAACGCGTGAACACCTCCGTATAGACATGACGGATACTGTCGGCCGCGTTTCCTAACGAATACAGCAACACAGATCGTTCCTTGGGGACCGGAAGACCCGAAATGATATACCCGGAGGCAGCGGAGACATCCACCTTAACGATGACCGGAACGCGATGTCCTCTTTCAGTCGTATAGAACAGGCGCAGCGAATCGAGCGAGACGGAAGAAACCTGAACGCCTGACCCGAAGGAGTTTTTTAAAGCGGCTGTTATGTCGTTATGAGATAAACGGAACAGTCCTTTAGAAGCGTAGTCCTTAAAGTTAAAATGAACCGTGGGGTGTTTCATGAAACCGCTTCGCAGAATATTCGTCCCTTTATCGCGGACCGTGACCGACATATAGGCCGGAGGGTCTGAAATGAATGTAACCGAATCGGGGACGTTTTCCATCCGGACGGCTACCCGGAACGTGCGGGTCACGTTATCATTGAGGGCTATGATAATCCAGAAAACACCGGCCACGACAACAAACGCCGCGTACACAAGCACGTCATGAAACCAAGCCGATTTTCTGATCGACCTCCAATTCTCTTTGAGCTTGTGCAAACGGCGTCCCATCCTATTATAATTGCGGGATGCTTATTTCTTTTCTACCTGATCGGCAGCACCGAGGGGATAAACGGAGCCTTTGTCGACTTTGATTGTCACACCGGGAGCGACTTCGATCATCACTGAAGTATCCTTGAGTTCCTTGATGCGGCCATGAATTCCTCCTGCGGTCACAACCTTATCTCCGGTCGTCATGGCATCGCGCTGGCGCTTCAGCTCTTTCTGCTTCTTCGACTGAGGACGAATCATCATAAAATAGAAAATCGCGATCATGGCCACGATCATCAGCATACCGCTCCATCCGCCTCCGGCGGGAGCAGCCTCAAGTAAAAGTGTGTTGAGTGTCATCTATGGTTACGTATTAATATATTAACATTGTTATTTGCGGAGCAGACCCTCCTTCTGCAAACGGCCAACGATTCCGCCGAGCAAGCCGTGGATGAAGCTTCCGCTTGCCGACGTGCTATAGCTCTTCGCCATCTCAATATATTCGTTGATGCTTACACGGAGAGGAATCTTCGGGAAATTCATTATCTCAGCCAAAGCCGTTTCCATGATTACGACATCCATAAAGGCCAGACGATCTGATTCCCAGGAGGAGACAGAAAGTGCCTCGGAGATCCACCGGCGGTAGGTGTCTTTTCCCTTGTAAACGGCTCTCATAAGTTCGGCTCCGAAGCGAGCATCCTCGTCATCCTTATATTTGTCAAGGAGGGGCCGAATCTCGCCATCCTCAATTCGTTTCAGCGTCTTGAGCACGAATGTGCCTATAATGTCGAGGTCATCGTTCCAAAACACTGACTGTTCTTCCATTGTCTCAAGGAAATGAGTGTTGGGGAAAATGATTTTCTTGAAGACATTTCTCCAGAACTCGGCATCCTCGTGCATTCTTATCCGCTCGCGTTCCTCGGGCGTCTCCCCTTCCGGAGCGGGAAGCGACATATATTCGCGATAGAGTTCGGACCGCGTGATTTGACCAAGAAGGTCGTCCATCATGATCGGATATTCCTGACGCCACGAAACCTTGTTTTGTTTCAGATAGCCCAGAAGCATCTCGTCACTTTCTAGGACACGGACGGCACGATTCTCCACAAATCGCATATTGGGGTTGATGTCCTCTTCCGTCGGAAGATGTTTATGCCGATTGCGGTCGATTATAATATCCTGCATCTGAGTCAGTTCGACAGGGAGCTGAAGCAGTCGGCAATAGAGCTCGCGCGCCTTGTCAAGACTGGATTCAAGGCTTCTGACAACTTCCTCGATATTATCTTGGGAGGAGAGGAAGTTACGGACAGTTTCAAGAAGGAGTTCTTCTGTACGGGCTACGGATTTGAGGGTGTACATCTCGCGGGCTTCGAAAAGCGGGGAGAGAGCCGGAGAGGGCATCACGACCATACGGATAAGGTCTTGCCACAGACTTTCCTGCGCGGCCATATCTCCGCGGTCGACGGCCTTAAGATAGCTCTTGTAAATACCGGATTCAGCAATCGCCTCGGTCAATGGCTCAACGGCGGCTTCCAACGGGAAGGGCGAAGAGGAATACTTCAGCATGATCGACTTGATACGGTCATCGATCAAAAGACGGGAGATGAACCTGGTGTCGGCAAGAGGATACTCGTTTCGACGGCGCTCGAGATTCCGAGCAACCCGGATCAGAAGCACAAGCATATCAAGGTAAAGCGCGTAGGCATAACGTTTTTCCTTGGTTGGAGTGCCGGAAAGTGATTCAAGATGAAACTGTTTCTCTACAAGCAGGTATGAGTAGAGAATCTGAACGACCTTGATTCTAATCAGTATTCGATTGATCATTTCTTTAATGTTCTTCCTGCAAAGTTAACAGATTCCCTTCATTCCGCCAAATCATCAGAGCGCATGGCGGCCATTCTCTGGCGCACGACTTCGTAGATCATCACTCCGGCAGCGACGGAAACATTAAGACTGCCGATGTTCCCAAGCATCGGAACGGCAGCGAGTTCATCACAATTACGGAGCACTTCATCGGAAATACCCGTGTCTTCACTACCCATCACGATGGCTACGGGTCCCGTATAATCAATCTCTGTATAGTTTCGGGCTCCTTTCTCGGTGGCGGCCACGACCTTGACACCCGAATCTCGGAGGAATCTGACGGATGAGAGTATGTCGCGTTCGCGGCATACCGGAACATAGAAGAGCCCCCCGGCCGAGGTCTTGACGGCATCCGGTGTGACAGATACACTGTTACGCTCGGGAATCACTATACCTTGAACACCTGCGCAATCAGATGTCCGGCCGATTGCACCGAAGTTGCGCGTGTCGGTCAGACCGTCAAGAACTACGAGGAATGGGTTCGCCCCGGCTTCGTAGAGTCCCGGGATGAGGTTCTCGAGCTTGTGATAGACCACGGGGGATACCAACGCAACCACGCCTTGATGATTTTTCATCGTGATGCGGTTAAGGCGTTCCTGAGGAACACGTTGCATCAACACTCCATATTCCTTAATCACGCCGAAAAGCTCGCGTGCGAGGTCGCCGGAAAGATCTTTTCTGACGAGCACCTTATCAATACTTTTACCGGACTCTATAGCTTCGATAACGGCCCGGATTCCAAAAATATAATCGTTCTTATCCATTGCAATCTTATTATTCATCAAGGAGGGCGCGGGCATTGTCGAGCGCGGCTTCTCCGACCGTCGTGCCCGACATCATTCCGGCAATCTCACGGATACGCTCTTCATGAGAGAGTCTGCGAACATCCGTAACGGTCCGTTGCTCCTCATCATGCTTATAGACTTTGAAATGTGACTTACCCTTGGCTGCAACTTGGGGAAGGTGAGTAATGACAATCACCTGCATCCTCTCCCCCATCCGTCGCATCATCTGTCCCATGAGATCGGCGATGCTGCCTGACACCCCCGTGTCGACCTCATCGAAAATTATCGTCGGCAATGATATCCTTTCCGACATCACCTGCTTGAGAGAGAGCATCATACGCGACACCTCGCCACCGGATGCAACTTCAGCGAGAGGTTGCAACCGACCATTCTTGTTGAAGGAGCAGAGAAAGGTCACCGTATCCTGACCGGAAGAGGAGAGTTTTCCCGTAGATACCAAAGCTTCGAAAGCAAGATTTTTCAATCCAAGAGGGCGTGCAGTCTCAGCAATCAAACGGGAGAACGACTCAGCCCCGCGACGCCGGGTCTCGCTGAGTTCGCCGGCCTTTTCTTTCAATATTTTAGCTTGAGCACGAGCCTCCTTTTCAAGCTCCGGCAACTCTACGCCATCCTGACCCGCTCCTCCGAGCTTTCGTCGAATTTCGTGGTAGAGTTCAACCAGAGCGGAGGCATCCTTAACTCTAAATCGCTTTATGGCCTCATAATAATTGTTCATTCTGTCAGACAGACGACTGAGGGCAGCGGGGTCCGTATCGACCTGTTCGTTAATATCGGCCACACTTTCATAAATGTCGCGCAGCTCGACAGCCACATCCGCAAGACGCCTTTCAATTGAATTGGCATCATCGTTCTCCTCCTCGGAAGAATCGCGAAAAAGAGAGAAATCGATACGCGAGGCAAGCGACTGGGCCTCCCCTATCGCCAAAAGGGCTCCGCCTGCATTCGGGCCCAGAAATCCTTCGACTTCCGAGAGCCGATTCTTTATTTCATCCGCATCGCTCAACACTTCAAAGCGGCGTTCAATTTCCTCCAGTTCGCCGTGGCGCGGCTTCAGTTTGTCGAGTTGTTCGAACTGAAAGCGTAGAAAACTTTCCTCTTCTGCCGTGCGGGCCATCTGTTCCTTTACGGCCTTGATCCGTCGACGCAGGGAGAGATAAGTCGTGAATTCCCGTCTATAAGCCTCAAGTTCCTGTTCATTATCAGAGAAAGCATCGATAATGTGGAGTTGTTCGGCAGGGTCGCTGATTTTTGCATTCGCATGCTGGGAATGAATGTCAACGAGCCGTTCGGCTACAGCCGACAGCGTGGCGAGCGTTACGGAATGGTCGTTGATAAAGACCCGGGAGCGACCGTTGGCAGCAATATCCCGTCGAATTATTATCTCGCCTGATCCGGCCAGATGATCGGCTCCGACACCCTGATCGGCCACCCATTCCACGCCTCTCTCCTCAAGCAGACTGCGCAGTGAAGGATCGACATTGCAGAAAGAAGCCTCCACGACGGATCGAGCTCCCCCGTCGGCAATCACTCTTGAATCGGCACGCCCTCCGAGGATGAGCGATAAAGCTCCGAGCATTATCGATTTTCCGGCACCGGTCTCGCCTGTGATAATCGTCAGACCACTCTCAAAATCGAGTTCAAGATGGTCGATGAGAGCGTAATTATCTATTTTCAGTCGTCTGAGCATAATTCTTACAATTATATTTCCCCTTCCCTATTATCATTCAGGCTTCCGGATTTTCTCAAGACGGGAGCTTTCTGTCGGGAAGAGAGGCTGAAGGATATCGTAGGCAGCATTCCTCTCCGCATCCGTGCCTTTAGAGTATATATTGACAAGCTCGTCGAGTTTAGCATCTCGAAATATAGAAAGAGCCACCGACATCGGGGCGTTCTGTCCGACTTTCTTTATCTCTTCGAGCGACTCGGTGATTGTGGCCCGTCCCTTATCCGGACTGGTCACCATCTCATCGAGTCCGCGTCGATGATAGCGGTAAAGAAGGTCGCGGATTCCGGAGGTGCTGGAATCGGTATAGCTGCCGAGCACTGCGGCGCGGTTCTTTGTGTCCTCGAATGTGCGCCAGCCAACTTCGCCGCTGCTCTGTTGCTGCTGGACAATGCTCTGGGCCTGCTCATAGAACAGATCTCCGCCACGCGGAGAGAAAGAATCGAAATCTATTCCCAGAAATAGGTAAGCGTAAAAGTCAAGGATTGCCGTAAGATTGTTTTCCGCCATCGTGCGGTTATAAATCAACGGGTCGCCCTCCCGATATTCAAACTCGACTTTGGAGTCTCGGAAATTGAAAAGAGTCGTCGTATAGGTGGAGTTGTAGACAGGCCGTGAGAGCTGCAGCTGAAGGTCGCCCTTCATTCTGTCTCCATCATACTCACTCACTGTGAAAAAAATCCGGCACTCAATTTTTTCCTGAGGTCCGAACGTGGCCTCAGAAAACTTCGTTTCATTCATGTAGGTGTTCATCGCTTCCTGGAGCGTTTCGAAAACACTCTTGTTCGTGCCTTCAAGTTGCTGGGAATTTACTTCCACTGTGGCACGAAACTCCTGCGCTTTTCCTTTCACCGGGAGCAAAAGAGCGAACCCTCCGAGAAGGAGAGCGGAACAATAACGGACTTTCCGAATTCTTTTCATCATATTCATTATTAAAAGCCATTAGAGCTTATGGAAGAATCGGTCAAGCTTTCTCCATAAGCAAATCGTTGACAATATTGTCGATGTCGGCAGCGACAGCTTGTTTTGTCTTTAGAGG